>NZ_CAWMDN010000140.1:0-23246 GCF_963866575.1 Aeromonas sp. L_1B5_3 | reverse complement strand
AAAAAGATGGCTTTCGCTGTCCGTTCGCTCACAAAGCCACCAACCAGCATATTTAACCGGCGAAATCAGCTTGCTGCAGGCACCTCAATAGCCAAATCAGGCTACCTGCCACGGTTTATCACAGCCCTCTCACTTCTTGCCCTTATCAGCACATCGGTTTTAATTGAACATTTGAAAAGTCAATTTATAATTAGCTTTTCAAATGTTCAATTATGGTTTCGTCATGCATCAGATCCTGGATAGCCGCAAAGAGGAGAAAATTGTTCCTCTGTTCCGCCTCGGGTTTCGGCCTTTCTTCCTGCTCGGCGCCTTGTTCTCTACATTGGCAATGCTGGGCTGGCTTGGGCAGCTCAATGGCTGGTTAGTCTTGCCGGGGATTGGCAATCCCATCTGGTGGCATGCTCACGAGATGTTGTTTGGCTTCGGAGCAGCAATTGTTGCAGGATTTCTACTGACCGCAGTGCAAAACTGGACCGCTCACCCCGGGGTTAGAAGCTGGCCGCTAGTGCTGATCGTAGTGCTGTGGGCATTGCCGAGAACTTTGCTGCCCTGGCTGGGCGAACACAATTCCTTCTTGATGGCGGCAGACCTGCTCTGGCTGCCGCTTTGCGCTTGGTATCTGGCCAAACCTATCGTGCAGACTAAACAATGGCGCAACCTCTTCTTTGTGCCTCTACTGGTTGTTCTGACCCTGCTCAACGCTGCCAGCTGGCTGTGGCAGGCACAGTGGGTAGATATGGAACATCTGTTCATTACCGCTGCGCTCTTGTTTACGAACCTGATCGCCGTGATGGGAGGGCGAGTCATCGCCTTCTTTACCGCCAGAGCCACCGGGATGGAAAAAGCTGTTCCTATTCTCTGGCTGGAGCGTGCAGCCCTTGCCACGCTGTGGCTCATCCTGGTGAGCTGGCTGCTGCTACCCACACAGTGGACCACCAGCATCTATATGTTCCCTCTATATATAGTGGCTGCCGTTTTGCATCTGTGGCGCCAGTTGCGTTGGCGACTGCCGTCCACTCTTGGCCAGCCTCTCTTGTGGTCGCTGCACCTCGCCTACCTGTTTATCCCACTTGGATTGTTCGCCCTTGGTGCGCTGGTAGCCGGCCTGCCCATCAGTCTGTCGCTGGCCAGCCATCTGCTCAGTGCTGGCTGCATGGGGACCATGATTCTGGGGATGATAGCCCGGGTTTCCCTTGGTCACAGTGGCCGGGCTTTGCAGGTGGGGCGCAGGATCCAGTGCGCTTTCGTGCTGGTGATCATGGCAGCCATGCTCAGGGTCGTGATCCCGCTACTCTGGCCTGCCTATACCCTGCACGGCTGGAACCTCAGCGGCCTGGCCTGGAGCCTGGCGTATGGTCTGTTTGTCTGGGTCTATGCCCCCATACTGACCAGCCGTCGTGCAGATGGGAGACCTGGCTGAGCCACCAGCTCAAGACCTGCTGGCCGGATAGTGGATCAGATTGTGGAAGATAGCCGGGGCCACCCCCTGATTGCGATAGCCATGAGGGCGATCAGCCGCAAAACGCACCGCCTCTCCCTGTGTCAAGGAACGCCACTCTCCCTCCACCAGCACGTCCATCTGGCCGCTGATGACGATGACATGCTCGGTCACTCCGGGCTCATGGGGTTCTGATTCTCGCTGATAACCGGGCAACAGCGTCAGCTCAAACAGTTCGAATCCAAAGCGCCTCTCATAAGGGAAGAGAGGGGCGACCTGCATGCCCTCTCCCGCCGGCTGCTGGCGAATCGCATCTGCGATGCGATAGAGCACTTCCCCCTGCTCTGCCGGGGTCGGCGCGATGAAGCTGGAGAAAGAGACCCGAAAGCCGGTGGCAATCTTCCACAGGGTAGCCACCGTCGGGCTCGACTCCCCCCGTTCAATCTGGCCCAGCATCGCCTTGCTGACACCCGTTTCGCGCGCCGCTACATCCAGGCTCCAGCCCAGTTCACTGCGTAAACCCTTCAGACGTTGTGCCAGATGCTGATTCACCTCTTGCATGACTGCCTCTTTAATTGCACCTAATATTAATTGCCTTGTGCGTTATAACGCACATCAATATAGTCTGGTGCAATATTGTACGTAATAACGCACAAACCGCCACAACCCCACAAGGACGTTATATGCCCTTTGCCCTTCCCCATCTGGTCGCCGGCTTCATCGCCGTGATGGTCGGTTATACCAGTTCGGTCATCCTGATCATTCAGGCAGCCACGGCAGCGGGGGCCGATGCTGCCCAGCTCACATCCTGGTTATGGACGCTGGGTATCGGCATGGGCATCAGCTGCATCGGCCTCTCCCTCTATTACCGCATCCCCGTCTTGACCGCCTGGTCGACCCCCGGGGCCGCCCTGCTCATCACCAGCCTGGGTAACTTCCCCCTGGCCGAGGCCATCGGCGCCTTCATTATCTCTTCCCTGCTGATCACCTTGTGCGGCATCAGCGGCTGGTTCGATCGGCTAATGCGTCATATCCCCGCCCAGCTGGCAGCGGCCATGCTTGCCGGGGTACTGCTCAAATTCGGGCTGGATCTGTTCAAAGTCGCGCCGGCAGATCCCTTGCTGCTCGGCAGTCTGCTGCTGGCGTTCCTGCTCGGCCGCCATCTCTGGCCACGCTATACCATGGTACTGGTGTTGGCAGTCGGCATCCTCATCAGCCTGTTGAGAGGAGAGCTGCAGCTTGACACCATTCACTGGCAACTGGGCAGCCCGGTCATGATCTGGCCAGAGTTCTCCCTTAGTGCCCTGTTCGGTATCGCTCTGCCACTGTTCATCGTCACCATGACCTCCCAGAACATGCCGGGCATTACCATTCTACGGGCCCACGGCTATCAACCCGCCACCTCATCTCTCATCACCTGGACCGGCCTGACCGGTCTGCTGCTGGCTCCATTCGGCGGTTACGCCTTCAACCTGGCGGCCATCACCGCTGCCATCTGCATGGGAAAAGAGGTGGATCCGGATGCCAACCGGCGCTGGCCCGCGGCAGTGTGGGCTGGCTGCTTCTATCTGCTGACCGGCTGTTTCGGGGCCACGGTGGCGGCGCTGTTCACAGCCTTCCCGGCGACACTGGTGACCTGTGTCGCTGGGCTGGCCCTGCTCGGCACCATCGGCAGCAGCCTGCACACCGCATTGCAACACGACGATGCCCGTGAGGCCGCCCTGCTGACCTTCATCATCACAGCTTCTGGGATCAACCTGCTCGGCATCGCTGCCGCCTGCTGGGGACTGCTCATCGGCATGGGGCTCTATGGCATCCAAATTTATCGACAAAGGAATCAATTGGATCACAAACCGTGAACCATTCCACACTCTCCGTACAAAATAGTTCACAACTGAAACTAATTTTAATCTAGTGGCATCAGGCGGTATCTTCTTCCCAATTTGCCGCCTGTCAGGTTCATATAACGGAGAATAAAAATGAAAAATCAGGCTGTCTTGTTATTGCTGGCCATACTGGGCGCCACGAGCGTCCAGGCTGCCGATACGGATCGGGAGCTGGCGCGCCAGCTCGCGCTACAACAGAAGAGTTTGCTGCCTCTGGTAAGCAATCCTCAGTACCAAAGCCCGCTGCCCGAGTTGTTGAAGAAAGCGCCCACCCGCCTTAAACGGCAAGCAACAGATGCCAATCAGGCAGCGATCGCCCGACAAGGGCTCGACGGGGAAGTGAAGCAGTTGATGCAGCTGCGACTGGCCAACCCGGAACAGGCTGCCGCCTTGCAACAGGGGGTTGAACCGCTGGTCGCCTATGTCCCGAGCGGTGATGAGAAGAGCTGGAGTGCCATCGAAGCGTTCGACAGCGCTGGCAATCCGGTCTATCTGGATGTCGACAAGGCACCGGCCCGACCCGTGCTCGTGGTCGAAGCAGATCCGGTGAAAGCCAAAAATGCCGGTCTGCAGGTGATGCGCAAGGCGTTTGCCGCGGCCGATATGCAGGCAGCCCCCCAACCCAAGGCTTCTGCCAGCACTGCACCGCTCAAAACCAGCATCCTGAAAAAGATCAGACTGAAAGATGATCAGGAGCCATGGCTGCTCGGTGCTGCCGAGGTTTATGCCGTCGTCGCTGGGGTCAACCCCAGTCGGGATGAACCCGTGGTCGATATCGTCGATATGCCCTACCTCGACTATGACAATACCGACTACACCCCCAACCAGATCCTGGTTTACTGGGATCGCTACCGCTGGGGTGCGGTTGATATCGTGATGATGGAGCAGGATGACAACGTCAACTACAAGGAGCTGGCCGACCTGCTGATTGAGGCGCTCAAGCTCGGCTTTACCGCTGGCGGAGTGCCGGAGGGCCTCCCCTTCCTCGATCTGGGTGGTCGTATCGTCAAGGCACTGCCCGACTCCTGGATGACCAACGACGATGACTATCTGGATACCTTCTACACCCTGGAGCAGGACCAGAGTTATCATCAGTATCCGGGAGCGGCAGGCAATGCGGTGATCGATCTCGAGCCGAAAGAGATCGCCCCGACCAGACCCTGACGGGTAGCCATAAAAAAGCCAATGAGCGACTCATTGGCTTTTTATCCCTCTGCCGATTACGGCTGACCTTTCGGTCGCACCCCAAGGGTGTGGCAGATGGCATAGGTTAATTCGGATCGGTTCAGGGTATAGAAGTGGAAATCCTTGACCCCTTCCTGACTCAGCACCCGTACCTGATCGATGGCGATACTCGCCCCCACCAGATTACGAGTCATCTGGTCGTTCTCCAACCCTTCAAAACGCTGATGCATCCAGCGCGGGATCTTCACGTTGGTGAAGCCGGCAAACTTGGCCAGGGTCTGGTAGTTGGAGACCGGCAGGATCCCCGGCACGATTTCGGCATCAATACCGATAGCGGCACAACGATCCCGAAAACGCAGATAGGTCTCCACATCGAAGAAGAACTGGGTAATCGCACGGTTGGCACCGGCATCGATCTTGCGCTTGAGGTTGAGCAGATCCGACTGGGCGCTCTTCGCCTCCGGGTGGCCTTCCGGATAGGCCGCCACCGAGATATCGAAGTCAGCTTCAGCCTTGAGCAGAGCAACCAGATCGGTGGCATACATCTCGGGCTTCTCCAACCCCTGAGGCAGGTCACCACGCAGCGCCACAATATGGCGGATACCGCTGTTCCAGTAATCGCGGGCAATGGTACGCAGTTCGTCGCGGCTGGCATCGATACAGGTCAGGTGAGGTGCCGCGATCAGACCGGTGCGCTCCTTGATATCCTTGATCACCTTGTGAGTGCGATCCCGAGTGCCGGAATTAGCGCCGTAGGTCACGGAGACAAACTTGGGTTCCAGCACTTTCAGTCGCTCAATGGACTGCCAGAGCGTGTTTTCCATCCCTTCGCTGTTGGGCGGGAAAAACTCGAAACTGACCGATATATCGCCATTCAAATCTGCCAGACTCTGGTTGAGCGCTTCAACCTGACGTGCACTGTGAAATCCCATCTGCTCTTCTCCCTGTCCTGCAATCCATCTACGCACGCCAAAACGGATGTTTGGACGTCTAAACGTCTCTATATTTATGAGCAAAGCAATATAAAGTCAACTGTCATTTCACAAACACCGTCAGATGAAACTCATCGTTACAAATTAATCAATGACTAAGCGGAACTCCTCATCCCAAAATTATCCCGAGCGAGTTATGATAGACGACGGATCGTCCTGGACGTTCTGAATCTGCGTGTGATTGTTTGGCCGGAGAATCAATTCTCCGGCCCCTTTTTATCTACTTCTTCCTGCACCTGCCGATAAAAGATTGAATCTTCGCAGGAGCACCATCATGGATACCCACCCCGGCTTTGCCACCGACTTGCTGTTTGATCGCTATCAGGGCGAGGTCACCCGGCACGATCAGTTCTGGGCCGTGCGCACTCCGGATGCTCCCGACTACTACTTTGGCAACTATCTGCTGCTTGCCTCTCCCCCCAGTGACAGGGATAAAGGATGGCTGGAAGCCGCATTCGATCAGCTGATTGGCCAGGATCCCAGGATCCAGCACCGAACTTTCCAGTGGCCACTGGCCGAAGGGCAGAACAGCCGGGTCGCCGGCTTCGTCACTACCGGATATCAGTATCTGGAGTGCGTTGTTCTGGCACTCGACAAGGATGGCTGGCAAATATCCGATAGCGCTATTTCCCATGCCGAAGTGCGTGCATTCAAGCCTGCTGACTGGCAGGAGTGGATAGACTTCGAGCTCCATGAGCGGGATGAAGCCCATTCAAAGGAGAGTTATCTCTCCTACCTTCACTCCCGCAGAGAGCTCTATCAGGCAATGATCGCCGATGGCCTGGGTAACTGGTGGGGGGTCTGGCTGGATGAGCAACTGGTTGCCAGCTGCGGTCTCTTCTTTACCGATAAGTTGGGGCGCTTTCAGTTGGTGAGAACTCACCGGAAATGGCGTAATCAGGGGCTCTGCCGCCAACTGCTGAGCCAGGTTGCCCAACACGGGCTGACTCGCGTCGAACAGCTGATCATAGTGGCCGACGAGCACTACCACGCACAGCGGATCTACCGTTCGCTGGGTTTCACTCCGGTCGCCCGCATCGGCAGCCTTTGCCGCTGGCCCCATGAACCTCGGTAGAGCAGCAACAAAAACGGGAGGCTGATGCCTCCCGTTCCTTTTACAAACCCAGCTATTGCTGAGGCGCTTCCAGCTCTTTGGAGAGCGCCTGCTCCACCTCATGGGGGGATGCAGGTTGTGACGCGGCAGCAGACGACGCTGGCTGAGCAGGAGCAACCGATGCCACTGGTGCAGGTGCAGGTGCAGGTGCAGGTGCAGGTGCAGGTGCAGGTGCAGCAGGAGTGTCGGTCGTTGCAGGGGCCGCGGAAACTGCCGCAGCCGGTGCGATAGCATCACACTGACAATCCTGCCCCTTGGCCTTGTTGCCCTGATGGGGGGCATACCACCCTTTGAGGCCATTCTCCAACCGCTCTGCGGCAGCCTTGGGCTCCATCTTGCCGAGCAACACTGCCTGACTCACTTCCGCCAGCTCATCCCCCAGCTTGGGAGTACCACGAGAGAGGATCTGGGTCGCCACGCGAATGGTCGAGTCACACTGATCGCGCCACCCCATCATCTCCCTTGCCGCCGGATTGGTGACATCAAAGAAGTGGTTGGAGAGGGAGAAAAATCCCGGCAGCGAATTGGTATAGAGCTCGGCAAACTGCGGGGTTGTCAGCCACTGCAGGAAAGCCATTGCCCCCTCTTTGTTCTTGCTGGCCGGATTCATCCCCATGCCGATGTCGGTGTGATCGGTAAAGAAACAGCCATCTCCCCGTTTCGCCACTGGCGAACGCATCACGCCGAAATCAACCTTGCCGGTAAAAGGTGCAATCTCCCAGGAGCCAGCCACATAGAAAGCGGCCTTGCCGGAGGTAAACAGCTCGTTGCTGGTCGCATAATCACGGATCTCGGCCCCCTCGCCAAGATAGTCGTGCCAGCGAGCCAGCTCGTCGAACACCTTCACATATTGCGGATTGTCGAGCCGTTCCTGCCCGCCAATCAACGCCAGTCGTCCATCCTCACCCTTCCAGTAATTGGGGCCGATGTTCTGGAAACCCAGTTCGGAGGCAACCCAGCTCTCGGAACCACTCATGGCAAGCGGCACATAGCGGCCATCCGCCTTCACCTTGTCGAGCACAGCAAAGAACTCATCGCGAGTTTGCGGTACGGCCAGCCCCAGCTCGCTGAGAATCTTCTTGTTGTAGAAGAAACCATGGATAACCGACGCCATGGGTACGCAGAAGGTCTGGGCGCCGGAGTCAGTCTGCCAGGGCGACTGGGCAAAGCTCGGAAAGTTTTCCATTCCGGCCATCTCGGTCAGCTCAGCTAAATGACCCGCCTTGAACAGCGCCAGCGAATCATCAAACGGGCGACAGGTGATGAGGTCACCGGCCTTGCCCCCTTTCAGGTTTTCCCACAGGGTCGGCATGTAGTTGACGTTCTGCACCGGGTGAAAACTTACCTTGATACCGGGATGTGACGCTTCGAATGCCGGGATTATCTTCTGTTCCCACAATGCCTTGTCATCGGTACGCCAGCTCTCTATCACCAACTCACTGGCCATCAACTGGCCACACAACAGGAGACTCAGGGCTCCAATCCACTTTTTAGACATAAGCCCTCCTAGACCTTGAAATGTGCAATCAGTTGCTGCTGCTTGGCGACCAGTTCGGCCAGCACTTCGCTGCTGCTGGCCGACTCACGCGCCTCGCGCTCCGTCTCGTACGCCACCTCGGCAATACCCGAGATATGGCGAGCCACCCCCTGGCTGACCGAGATTTGCTCCTGAGCGGCGTGCGCCACCTGATCCGCCATCGACTTGATGGCTCCCATCCGATCGGCAATGGATTGCAGTGCACTATCCATCTCGCGAGTCTGCTCGACACAGTTCTGGGTCTGCTCCTGACTGCGCCCCATAACTTCGACAACGTGTTTGCTGGAGCTCTGCAGGTTCTCGATCATCGCCTGGATCTCCTCGGTCGACGTCTGGGTGCGATTGGCCAATGCCCGCACTTCATCAGCGACCACCGCAAAGCCGCGACCAGCATCGCCGGCCCGGGCCGCCTCGATAGCGGCGTTCAGCGCCAACAGGTTAGTCTGTTCGGCAATGCTGCGGATCACATCGAGAATGCTGCCGATATTGTTGCTGAACTCGCCCAGCTTGTAGGTGATTCCTACGGCCTCCTCCATGGCACCGGCCAGTTGTTCGGTAATTCGGCGGGTAGTCGCCACTTTCTGGCGGCCACTGCGGGCCTCTTCATCCGCCAGATCCACCTCGCGCTTGGTACCATCGGTGGAGCGGGCAACCTCGGTCGCACTCACTTCAAGTTCGGTGATGGCAGCAGCGACCTGATCGGTCTGGCTCTTCTGCTCCTGTACCCGCGACATGGCTCGCTCGCTGATCTCGGCCGCCCGGCTCGCTTCATCCACCAGATGGCGGGATCCCGCATTGATTTGGGAGAGCAGCTCCCCGGTCTTGCCCGCCAGCGTATCTATAGATCGGGAGAGACTGCCAAACTCGCAACTGCTGCGATAGTTGATGCGGCGGGTCATATCACCGGCCGCCATGTAGCTCAGCTCCTTGTCGATCATCTGTAACGGCCGCTGAATACTGCGGGTGGTGGTATAACCAATCACCAGTGCTGCACCGGCAGAGATGGCAGCAACCACCAGGATCCAGAAACTGGCGCTGGTGACCGCCGCATCGGCATTGACCCGGCTTTCACTGGCAATTGCACTCGCGGATTTACCCATCTCATCGAGCAGGTTCAGGCTGTTGATCAAGCTGGCATCGAGCTGCTGGTTCTGGCTTGCCAGTGACAACTCCAATTGCTGGGCCTGACGCATGGTTGCCAGCAGGCCCTGCGGGCCAAGTGCCAGCTCCTTCATCCGATCCAGATTGGCGACGAAACGGGCTTTCACATCATCAGGTACCAGCACCCGCTCCAGCCGCTTGCGGGCCATCTCGATATCCTTGCTCAGCACTTTCTCCAACTCGTTCAGGTCGGTCTTGGCATCGGCACGGCGAATGTTCTTCAAATCACGGGCAATACCAGAGGTAATCAGCTCAGCCTTGTTGCGCATGGAGCGTTTGCTGGCCGTCTGTTGCAGCAGCAAGTCGGCAGCCCACTGGTAGGTATCTTCGAGGCGGATAAACGCCATCTCCAGCTTGCGGCGCCGATCCAGCGCACTGACCCATTGGCCATGCTGGGCAAGCACCTGATCCGCCAGCGAGTAGAACTGGCGAGTTGCATTTTCGACCTGCTGAAAACGGGCTCGGGCATCCGCCACGTCGGTAAATTTGCCCATCTCCTGACTGAGCTGGGCAAAACGGTTCTGCTGCTCTTTGAACTGGCTGGCCAGCTGTGGCAACTGACCCCCCTCTTCGCTGGTACGGTAAATCAGCACCCAACGGTTGCTATCCTGCAACGCCCCCTTGAGACCCGCGACGGCGACAACCAGTGGCGTTGCCCGATCGGAGACAGCCGATAGACCCTCGTTGATCCCTTTGATTTTGAAAGTACTGATCACGCCAAGCAGGATCAGCAACAGCAGCATCAACACGAATCCTGCGATGATCCGCTGCACAATAGATAAACCCATGGAGACATCCTCACTCATTGGGGGAAAGGTAAAGTGAACATAGTCACTATCGGCGGGGGTGGCTAATTACTGAAACCAGGCTTGGGTATTTAATTGATTTGTATGGGGCGGGATCACAATCAGTGGCAATAGCGGGGACAAAAAAGCCCGGCACAAGCCGGGCTGAAAGAGACGTACATTGCTATTTTCTACGGCCCCAGAGCAAAGGGTCGTCAGAATCAGATCATCAGAAACGGTAGCCTGCGCCAATCATAAAGACCATAGGGTCAATCTTGGTCTTGATACCAGCACCACCATCTACATGTACATCAGTGTCGATATCCATGATCCAGGCAGAACCGTTCACGAACCAGCGGTCAGTGATAGCCATATCGATACCGACTTGCCCTGCAACACCCCAAGAATCATCTAGGCTCACATCGCTGTTGCTCAGAGGACCACGGCCCTTCTCATCAAAGAAGGTGGTGTAGTTGACACCGACACCAACATACGGGCGAACCTTGCTCTGGGCATCGCCAAAGTAGTACTGAGCCATCAGAGTTGGCGGCAAGTGTTTGACCTTGGCCACTTCGGTATCACCCATTTTTACTGAGTGAGAGAACGGCGTCGCAGCCAGCAGCTCAACCCCGAAGTTATCGGTAGCCATATAGGTCAGCGTCAAGCCAAGCTGGGCATTGTCGTTGATTTCAAAAGCGTTGCCGCTATCTTGCGGAGATACAACGGCCAGACCGCCACGAACCAGAATGTCGCCAGCCTGGTGGGCCATGGCGAAAGGAGAGGTCACTGCAGCGGCAATCATCAGAGGAAGTAATTTTTTCATCACGTAATCCCTTTTTTTGTTTTCATTTGATGCTGTAAGCCTGCTGACTATAGATCCTTGTAAATGCAAAGTTATTGACTTGGAGCAAAGGTTGCACAGAAATAAATTGATTGCGCTGACATCTTTGCGATTCGTTTCATCCCCCTCTCGAAAAGCCAAAAGCCTCGATAGCGTCGCCTTGATGACAATACCGCTTCGCTTAAGGTGCAATTCAATAACACCTTATCTGGGCAATTCCCCTCGAAGCCTTGTTGTTAATCAATGTAAAAAAGCGTATTTTTGCGGCGCGCAAGTTATCAGGAAGTAATGGTTTATTTATGAAGAATCAGTCTAGGTGGCAAAAGGTGGGAGCCATACTTGCTGCCATCTGGGGAATAGGTTCCTTTCTCTTTATCCTGTTCGGTTTCATGTTTGCGATAGCCTACCTTGTGCTCGTGCGCCAGGGTTAACCGCGACTCGTTGACATCCGCTCGGTTAACAGCAAACTATGCGCGAGCTGTTCAGCGGATTGACCAACAGCACCATCAGGCACTCTCCCCGAATAACCTCGCCACTGGTTGCGGCCCCCCTGTTTGGCCTGATAGAGCGCCATATCGGCCAGCTTGAAGCTATGGCTCCAGAATGAATCCTGCATCCCGCTATGCAGCGGGTAACTGCAATATCCCGCGGAAACCGTCAACCACAGTGGCAGATCCTCACGGCCAAAACGGTGCTGAGCAATGCGCTGGCGGATGTATTCGACGCGCAGGGCCACCTCTTGTTCTTCTTCTACCTGCAACAGCAGCAGAAACTCCTCTCCCCCCAACCTGACAAGAGGCTCACTCTCGCCAGCGACCAGTTTACGCAGCAACTCGGCCAGCTGACCCAGCACCAGATCACCGATATCGTGCCCCAGCTCGTCGTTGATCCGTTTGAAGTGATCGAGATCGAGCAGTAGCAACAGGCAAGGGGTCGCAACATGGGATTGCAACCACTCATCCAGATAACGCCGGTTAAAACAGCGGGTCAACGGATCGGTGAAGGCGGCCGCTTCCATCCGATTCGATCTCGCCAACAGCTGATCATGCTGTTCACTCACCTTGCTGGCCATTTCTCGAAACTTGCCGCTCAGCATGGCCATCTCGACACTGCTGTCGATCTCCGGGATCAAGCCTGCATCCGGTTTATCGCCAAAGCGCTGCAACGCCGCAACCAACTGCTGCAGGGGAGTCAGTACGATAGCCTTCAATCGGGACATGGCGATGGTGACACAGATGAAGCTGATAACCAGCATGCCAACGAAGGTCCAGAGGGCCCCCTCAAGTACACCGCTCAAAACCGTCCGCTCCTCTTCGATTTGTAGAGTCAGCACAGGGTGACGCTCACTGCTCAACAGGCGAACCTCTCCCCGAAGACGCGCCAGACCCAGATTGGTCAGGCGATAGGTCATTTGTGGCCCCAGCGGCGTAAACGAAGCGGAGAGATCTGTATTGATATGGGTAATGGCCAACGGCAGAGCGGTGCGCTCCGATACCTCGCCAAGATAGCTCTTGTCGAGCCAGCGCAAGAGCAGCAAGAAGCCGTTGAACGTGGATGCCCCCTTGCTATCCCGAATGGGCTGCCACGCATACATTAAAGGACCCCACTGGGAAGCGCGGATCCCGTGTAGATTGCCCCCGCCCAGCGCCAATGACTGCTCTCTCAGCTCTCTTTTCAACTCGTCAAGAAAGTAGGGAAACTGATCCGGATTGACACCGGGAGCATCGGGCAACAGGGTCCGGGTCCAGACCTCATAACCATTGAGATCCATAAAGCTCATCAGGTTGAGGCTGAAGTCCTGCATCGGCATGTCATTGAGCAGATTGGATTCAATGTAAGCGCGCTTCTTGCTGGCCATAAAGCGGTAGCTATCATCCCAAAGCCCCCAGTCACGACTCAAGGCATTCAGCGAGGCCAGATCGGCCTGCACCACCCGGCTGACCCGGAGCAAATGTTCCCTCATCCGCTGATCTTCAATGCGGTTGGCGGCTGGCACCTGAGCCCAGGCCATCACGATCAACAGCAACAAGATGGCGCCCAGCCAGACAGGAAACATGGAGTAAGCCAACTGATGATCGATGGTGCGCGAAGCCTGAGCCATAAACCGACATATCCATTGCAGTGATGCTGCGATGCCACGCACCGCCCGAAACCTCCACGCTCCCGATTTTCATCATAAAAAAGGGGCCCAAGGCCCCACGATTATAACGGTTTATCGCTCCAGCAGGGGCCGTAAAAAGCGTGCTGTATGAGACTCTTTATTGGTGCAAATCTCCTCCGGGGTCCCCGTCACCAGAATGCGGCCACCACCAGCGCCCCCCTCCGGTCCCAGATCGACGATCCAGTCGGCGGTTTTGATGACATCCAGATTGTGTTCGATGATAACGATGGTGTTGCCGCGATCCCGCAACTGGTGCAGTACCTTGAGCAACTGCTGGATGTCGTGGAAGTGCAGCCCGGTGGTCGGCTCGTCCAGGATATAGAGGGTCTGACCGGTATCCCGCTTGGAGAGCTCGCGCGCCAGCTTGACCCGCTGCGCCTCACCGCCAGACAAGGTGGTGGCCGACTGGCCGAGGCGGATATAGGAGAGGCCCACATCCATCAGGGTCTGCAGCTTGCGCGCCACCGCCGGCACCGGATCGAAGAACTCGCGGGCATCTTCCACCGTCATCTCGAGGATTTCGTGGATGTTCTTGCCCTTGTACTTCACCTCCAGGGTCTCGCGGTTGTAGCGTTTGCCCTTGCAGACGTCGCACGGCACGTAGACATCCGGCAGGAAGTGCATCTCCACTTTAATGACCCCATCCCCCTGGCACGCCTCGCAACGGCCCCCCTTCACGTTGAAGGAGAAGCGGCCCGGCTGGTAACCGCGCGAGCGCGCTTCCTGGGTGCCGGAGAGCAACTCGCGGATCGGGGTGAACAGGCCGGTGTAGGTGGCCGGGTTGGAGCGCGGGGTCCGGCCGATGGGGCTCTGGTCGATATCCACCACCTTGTCCAGATGCTCCAGCCCCTCCACGCTGCGATAAGGCGCCGGCGTGGATTCGGTGGCCTTGTTGAGCTCGCGGTGGGCGATGCGGAACAGAGTGTCATTGATCAGGGTCGACTTGCCGGAGCCGGAGACGCCGGTGACACAGGTCATCACCCCGATGGGCAGATCCAGGTTGACGTTGCGCAGGTTATTGCCGCTCGCCCCCTTTAGTTTCAGCCACTTGCCAGTGAGCGGAGTGCGCTCGACCGGGATGGCGATCTGCTTGCGACCGGAGAGGTAGTCACCGGTGAGTGACTCGGGATTATTGATGATCTCTTCCGGCGTGCCCTGGGCGACGATGGCCCCGCCGTGCACCCCGGCTCCCGGGCCGATGTCGAGCACATGGTCCGCGAGGCGGATGGCGTCCTCGTCGTGCTCCACCACGATCACCGTGTTGCCGAGATCGCGCAGGTGAGTGAGGGTCTTGAGCAGCCGCTCGTTGTCGCGCTGGTGCAGGCCGATGGAGGGCTCATCCAGCACGTACATCACCCCCACCAGACCGGCACCAATCTGGCTGGCCAGTCTAATGCGTTGCGCTTCGCCGCCTGAGAGAGTCTCGGCACTGCGCGACAGGCTCAGGTAGTTGAGGCCCACGTTCACCAGGAAGCCGAGTCGCTCGACGATCTCTTTGAGGATCTTCTCGGCAATCTGGGCACGCTGGCCGGTGAGGTTCAACCCTTCGAAGAAGGCGAGCGCATCACCGATGGACTGCTCGGCTATGGCCGGCAGGTTGCGGTTGTCGACGAAGACGTGGCGCGCCTCTTCCCGCAGTCGGCTACCACCGCAGCTGGTACAGGATTTGTTGGCGATGTATTTGGAGAGCTCTTCACGCACCGAGTTGGACTCGGTCTCCCGGTAGCGCCGCTCCATGTTGTGCAGGATCCCCTCGAACGGGTGCTTGCGCACCACCACGTCGCCGCGATCGTTCATGTAGCGGAACTCGATCTCGGTGCGACCGGAGCCGCGCAGGATCACCTCCTGGGTCTTGAGGGGCAGATCTTCCCACGGCGTCTCCAGATCGAACTTGTAGTGCTCGGAGAGGGATTTGAGCATCTGGAAATAGTAGAAGCTGCGCTTGTCCCAGCCACGGATGGCGCCGTTGGCCAGACTTATGGCCGGATCGCCGATCACTTTGGCCGGATCGAAATATTGCTGCACCCCGAGGCCGTCGCAGGTAGGGCAAGCACCGGCCGGGTTGTTGAAGGAGAAGATGCGAGGCTCCAGCTCAGACATGGAGTAGCCGCACTCTGGGCAGGCGAAGTTGGCGGAGAAGGTCATGGGAGCAACCCCCTCTTCGCCGTCCATCGGCACCACCAGCACGATGCCGCCGGAGAGGGTCAGCGCCGTCTCGAACGACTCGGCCAAACGCAAGGCAAGGTCATCGCGCACCTTGAAGCGGTCTACCACCACCTCGATGGTGTGCTTCTTGTGCAGCTCCAACGCGGGCGGGTCGGAGAGATCGCACACCTCGCCGTCGATACGGGCACGGATGTAGCCCTGGGCCGCCAGATTTTCCAGCAGCTTGGTGTGCTCACCCTTGCGATCGCGCACTACCGGGGCCAGCAGCATCAGCTTGCTCCCTTCCGGCTGAGCCAGCACCTGATCCACCATCTGGCTGATGGTCTGGGCGGCGAGCGGAATGGCGTGGGTCGGGCAGCGTGGCTCACCGACCCGGGCGAACAACAGACGCAGGTAGTCGTAGATTTCGGTGATGGTGCCGACGGTCGAGCGCGGGTTATGAGAAGTGGACTTCTGCTCGATGGAAATAGCGGGCGAGAGCCCCTCGATATGGTCGACGTCAGGCTTCTCCATCAGGGAGAGGAACTGGCGGGCATAGGCGGAGAGGGACTCCACATAGCGGCGCTGCCCCTCGGCATAGAGGGTATCGAACGCCAGAGAGGACTTGCCCGAGCCGGAGAGGCCGGTGACCACGATCAGCTTGTCGCGGGGCAGGGTCAGATTGATGTTCTTGAGGTTGTGGGTGCGAGCACCCCGGACCACGATCTTTTCCATCTTGTTGCACGCTCGATACGGAAACCTGAGCGAGTCAGTATGGCATAGAGACTACTGGATGAATAGACAGGCATTATCTATCGCCGTTATCCTTTTTTACGATGGATAGCCCCTTCGTCACACCCTGACCAAGGCGGCGAGTTTGCCCTCAATCCACACCAGCAAGCGCTCGCCCGCAGAGTGATCAACTGTTACTATTGGGGGCTAAACCTGAATCAGAACATGCGAAACGAGCACTCTGATTGCTGCAACGGTTATAGAAAAACCATGCTGTTCAATATGATAACGACATGGTCATGGAAAAAGCGCGGTAACTTATTTAGTGGGTCCAGGCCTTGCCTGACCGGAATATAAAGGTGGAAGAGAGATTATGGCCAGTCGAGGCATCAATAAAGTCATTCTGATCGGTAACCTCGGGCAAGACCCGGAAGTACGCTACATGCCGAGTGGCGGTGCTGTGACCAACATTACTCTGGCCACCTCTGAAACCTGGCGCGACAAGCAGACCGGTGAGCAGAAAGAGCGCACCGAGTGGCACCGCGTCGTCTTCATGGGCAAGCTGGCCGAAGTGGCTGGCGAGTACCTGAAGAAAGGCTCCCAGGTCTATGTTGAAGGCAAACTGCAGACTCGCAAATGGCAAGATCAGAGTGGCCAGGAGCGCTACACCACTGAAGTGCTGGTCGACAGCTTCACCGGCGTCATGCAGATGCTGGGTGGCCGTCCGCAAGGCGGTCAGGGCATGGGCCAGAACATGGGTGGCCAGCAAGGTGGCTGGGGTCAACCGCAGCAAGCCATGCAGCAGCCGATGAACCAGCAGCGTCCGGCCGCCGCACCGCAGCAAAACATACAGCAACAGGGTGGCTACGGCCGTCCGGCCCAGCAGCCCCAGTCTGCCCCGCCGGTCTACAACGAGCCGCCGATGGATTTCGACGACGACATTCCGTTCTAAGCCGTCGCAAGATCAAAAAAGCCCTGATTAATCAGGGCTTTTTTATATCCATATCACAGCTGTCACTGTTCTGGAGAAAACCTGTTTATTTCCCGTCAGGGATGGATACCAAAGGTTGCGGTTTCGGGGGGAATAATCGCGACATTGTCTGCGGGCCGGAAACATAAAAGCCAGCCCATCACAGGCTGGCTTTGTACTGGCTCCGAAGGAACAGCAGTAAGGGAGCGTTACTTCATTGCGCTGCCATTTTTCAGTTCTGCTTTCTGACGTTTGGCTTCGCGTTTCTCTTTCAGTGACATCTGCGGTTTTTTCTTGGCATCTTTGCCGTTGTGATGTTCTTTGTTACTCATCATCAAACTCCAAAAATGTTACCCAGACAGTTGGTTCCTCAAGGGAGCCAGCATGTCATCCGAATCATCAACTTCAGTACGCTATATGCGATGGCATCTGACCATCACCAGACCCAGCATACCCCCCATATGCGTCCGGATCCAGCCTCATTCTCCGTCTCATAAAGCCCCTGTTCCATACAAGGGAATAGGGCCGGCATGAAAGACCAAAAAAGAGTTATTCGCATTATTAAATGTTGTTCCACTGATATTCTCAGAACAACCTCATGAAAAATTGACGAATAATAAAATCCGGCAGAGAAGGAACTGCTTATAAATATTCAATCCATTTAAGCGCCACAATTTTAATAAGCATTCTCAATATCACCGGAAACATGAAGTTACAACCCTGAATAGGTTATTTCCGAACAACTCTATATAATGGCCGGCCACATCGGAAAGTCAGCTATTTATTCAGGAAATAGTCTCATGAGCAGAAAAACCAGAGCAGCCATGGTATCGGTCTGTTCCAATATCAGCCTGATCACCATGAAACTGGTGGCCGGATTTGCCAGCGGCTCGGTCAGTATTATCTCGGAGGCCATCCACTCCGCCATGGATCTGGTGGCCGCCCTGATCGCCCTGTTCGCCGTGAAAAAGTCCGATCTGCCTCCCGATGATCGCCACCCCTATGGTCACGACAAGATAGAGAACGTCTCCGGCGTCATCGAAGCGCTGCTGATCCTGCTCGCCGCGGGCTGGATCATCTTCGAGGCTGTCGACAAAATCCTGCAACCAACCGCCATCGAAAGCATCGGCTGGGGTGTACTGGTGATGGTGATCTCGGCGCTGGTCAACAGCGGTGTCTCGGCCTACCTCTACAAGGTGGCCCGGGAAGAGGAGTCGGTTGCACTGGCGGCTGACGCTCTGCATCTCAAGGCGGATGTGCTCACCTCTGCCGGTGTTGCGGTCGGTCTTGGCGGGATCTGGCTGGCCGGTCTGTTTGGCCACTCTCTCGCCATACTCGACCCACTGGTCGCCATCGGGGTTGCCCTGTTTATCGTCAGAGAGGCGATCGGCATGCTCAATGAGGCCTTCCAGCCCCTGATCGACGAGAGCATGAGCCCGGAAGAGCTGGCAATGACCAGCCGCATCATTACCGAATGCTGTCCGAGCGCCAGCGGCTTCCACGACCTGCGCAGTCGCCGTGCCGGACGCCGCCGCCATATCGACTTTCACCTCACCCTGCCACCCGAGATGAGCATTGGTGAAGCCCACGATATCTGCGACCGGATCGAGCACGCCATCATGGCAGAGCTGCCCCACGCCATCGTGCTGATCCATGTCGAACCGGATGAGGCACTGACAGAAGCGCAGCTCACTCTCAGCTGAAATACGACGAACTGGCAGGAAAAGGTCGCAAACATCCGGCGAAGTCACACAATCAAGTCTTTGTTCGGCATAACGGCGATTGCATGGGGGCGCGATATGACAACTGTGTTAGGGTGGCTGACACCCTGCCGCAGGAGCGCACCATGAAAAAGCTGGAAATGAAAGATCTGACCGAGGCCGAAAAAGCCGAGATAGCCCTGATGCTGCAAAAGGCGCAAGCCAATGCCGATCACCAGCTGACCAATGGCGAGCGGAACAAAATCCGCGAAGAGGGTCGCCTGAAGATTGTGGCCGACCGCGCCGAAGCGGCCAAGGCAGCCTCCAAGCTGGCGCGGGAGAAAGCCAAAGAACGCGCCAAGAATCAGGCATTGCCAGAAACCTTCAGCTGGATAGATTCGGTCAGCAACAAATTTCGCAGCAAACGCTGAGCAATCCAGATTCTGATGCAAGAGCCGCCTCGCCCTGTGCGAGGCGGTTTTTTTTTGTGTCTCGCAAGAGACTGATAATCCCCAAACGGGAATGTTATTTTTGATCCCGCCAGGAACCGTCGTTTTACGCCGTTACTTTGCTTGCCACGCCATCCCGGGAAAATTATTTCTTCATGGAAAAAGCACAAAGCATGCGCCTATCCGATTGATATACATCACGTTTGTTTTTTACTGCATCAGGTTAAATTCACGATAAAACGTTAAGAACGAGATAACATTTGCTTTAAAAAAGAGTGCGTGTTCTAATCGTCAGCGATAGTTCGGCAGTTCAGTCCTGATTATGTTAGGCAGTCATTTTAGTAAAGCAGTGATTAGTGCAGGTATTATTTCGATGATGCTTGACGAATAATTCTCCTTCTTTAGTGCTTCCCATACGTATTGCTGACGAAAAATCAAATTTGCCATTTGATGGCATTTCTAACACTAAATTTAAGAGAAATTATTATGTCTAAAGTGACTGGTACCGTTAAGTTCTTCAACTCCGAGAAAGGTTTTGGTTTCATCTCCCCGGTTGATGGCAGCAAAGATGTGTTCGTTCACTTCTCCGCCATCCAGACCCCGGGTTTCAAAACCCTGGACGAAGGTCAGCGCGTTGAGTTCACCATCGAGCAAGGCCAGAAAGGCCCGGCTGCTGCCAACGTAGTAGCTCTGTAATTCACGCCCGGGCAACTGTCCGGTCTGAATGAAAAAACCCGCCAAGGCGGGTTTTTTGCTATCTGCTCACCGCCATCCCCTCCCCGCACCTCACCAGCTCCGATCTATTTTTCGCTGTCTCTTATCAATTGAGTCTCCAAACAAGCTTCGAATGGCTTCTCATGTAGAGATCTTGAGGAAAAATTCCAGTTATCCGCTGCTTTTGTCACAGATTCTTGCTATTTTGCGCGCCACCAACGCAAACGATTTCCTTCACACTTTCAGGATTAGTTATGGCAAAGCAAGATATGGCCGCCCAAACAGGGACTGGCGGCTTTCTGGACTCTTATTTTTCCATTTCTGCGCGCGGCAGCAGCGTGCGTCAGGAGCTGGTCGCAGGGCTGACCACCTTCCTGGCGATGGTCTACAGCATCATAGTGGTGCCGAACATGCTGGGTGCTGCCGGCTTTGAGCAGGGCCCGGTGTTTGTGGCCACCTGTTTGATCGCCGCCTTCGGCTCCCTGCTGATGGGGCTGTGGGCCAAGCTGCCGATGGCCATCGGTTGCGCCATCTCCCTCACCGCCTTTACCGCGTTCAGTCTGGTACTGGGTCAGGGACTGAGCATTCCGGTTGCCCTCGGCGCCATCTTCCTGATGGGGGTGCTGTTCACCCTGATCAGCGTCACCGGTGTGCGCCAGTGGATCCTGGATAACCTCCCCTCCGGCATCGCCCACGGCACCGGCATCGGTATCGGCCTGTTCCTGCTGCTGATCGCCACCAACGGCGTCGGTATGGTGATCAAGAACGAAGGGGCCGGTCTGCCGGTGCAACTGGGTGAAGTGACCGCCTTCCCGGTCATCATGACTGTGCTGGGTCTGGCCGCCATCTTCGGTCTGGAGCGTCGCAAGGTGCCGGGCGGCATCCTGATGGTGATTATCGCCATCTCCATCCTCGGCCTTATCTTCGACCCGAAAGTAACCTGGCAGGGCTTCTTCGCCATGCCGAGCCTGACTGGCGAGAAGGGCTCGCTGGTAGGCAGCATGGATCTGCTGGGCGCCCTCAATCCGGTGGTCATTCCGACCGTACTGGCACTGGTGATGACAGCCGTGTTTGACGCCACCGGCACCATCCGTGCCGTGGCCGGTCAGGCGGGCCTTATCAACGAACGTGGCCACATCATCAGCGGCGGCAAGGCCCTGACTGCCGACTCCGTCAGCAGCATGGTGGCGGGCGCCGTAGGTGGTGCTCCGGCTGCCGTCTACATCGAATCTGCCGCAGGCACCGCGGCCGGCGGCAAGACCGGTCTGACCGCCGCGCTGGTCGGCGTGCTGTTCCTGCTGATGATCTTCCTCTCCCCGCTGAGCTATCTGGTACCGGCTTACGCTACCGCACCGGCCCTGATGTACGTCGGTCTGCTGATGCTGGGCAACGTCACCAAGCTGGACTTCAGCGACTCGGTCGATGCGCTCTCCGGCATGCTGTGCGCCGTCTTTATCGTGCTCACCTGCAACATCGTGACCGGCATCATGCTGGGCTTCGTAGCGCTGGTCATCGGTCGTCTGTTCGCTGCCGAGTGGAAGAAGCTGAACGTCGGCACCGTCATCATCGCCGTGGCGCTGGTGGTCTTCTACGCCGGTGGCTGGGCCATCTAACCCGTCCGCATATTCCGGTTATAGCGAAGGGCCCTGCGGGGCCCTTTTTCATGGCTGTGAGTCAGCTAACAGTTTCCCGCCCGCCAGCCCTGCGCCGTTTCAGATTGAAACACCAATGCACCAAATCCTGTTTCAAATCCGAACCAAATCGACCGTCATTTTTATCCCCTTTTCTGTCGTTAGACTGGCTCCATCAACCATTTGCCCACCCGAGCGGTGGCAAGCCAAGGAGTGAGCCATGAAGAAACTGATCAATGCCGTCGATGCCGTGGTCCGTGAACAACTGATGGGGATGGCAGCCGCCCACCCCGAGCTCAAGGTACGTATCGAACCCCACTACATCACTCGCGCCGACTCCCCCGTGATGGGCAAGGTGGCGCTGGTCTCCGGCGGTGGTAGCGGCCACGAGCCGATGCACGGCGGTCTGGTGGGCAAAGGGATGCTGGATGGCGCCTGCCCCGGCGAGATTTTTACCTCCCCGACCCCGGATCAGATGTACGAGTGCGGTCAGGCCGTTGATGGCGGCGCGGGCGTGCTGTTTCTGGTGAAGAACTACACCGGCGACGTACTCAACTTCGAAACTGCGGTCGAGCTGCTGCACGGCGATGGGGTCAAGGTGGGCTTCGCCCTGATCGATGACGATGTCGCGGTCAAAGACAGCCTCTACACCGCCGGTCGCCGTGGCGTCGCCACTACAGTGCTGTGCGAGAAGCTGGTCGGTGCCGCCGCCGAGGCGGGCTACGATCTGGCGCGCTGCGAGGCGCTGGCCCGTCGTATCAACAACCAGAGCCGCACCATAGGCGTGGCCATGCATGCCTGCACCGTGCCTGCTGCTGGCAAGCCCTCCTTCACTCTGGCGGACAACGAGCTGGAGTTCGGCGTCGGTATTCACGGCGAGCCGGGCATCGAGCGTCGCCCCTTCACCGACCTCAATACCCTGGTGGACGATATGTTCAGCGAGCTTACTGACAACACCCCCTATGGCCGCACCCTGCGCCACTGGGATCGCACCAGCGGCAGCTGGCAGGAAGAGCACACCTTTATCGAACCGCTCAACAAGGGTGATCGGGTCATCGCGCTGGTCAACAGCCTCGGCGGCACCCCGATTTCAGAGCTCTACGGTGTCTATGGTCGCCTCGCGACCCTGTGCGAGGAGGCGGGCATCCATCTGGTGCGCAACCTGATCGGCCCCTACTGCACCTCCCTCGACATGACCGGTATCTCCATCACCCTGCTCAAGGTGGATGACGAACTGATGACCCTGTGGGATGCCCCCGTTCACACCCCCGCCCTGCGTCGCGGCTGCTAAGGAGAACCCATGTTAAGCAAGCATCACATCGTCAACTGGCTGCTCGACTGCGAACACATCTTTACCGAGCAACGTGACTACCTCACCGCGTTGGATACCGACATCGGTGACGGCGACCACGGCCTCAACATGCAGCGCGGCTTCGCCAAAGTGGCCGAAAAGCTGCCCGCGGTAGCGGACAAAGATATCGGGCAGGTACTGAAAACCACCGGCATGACATTGCTCTCCTCGGTCGGCGGCGCCAGCGGCCCGCTCTACGGCACCTTCTTTATCCGGGCCGCGGCCAGCAGCGATGCCTGCCAGAGCCTCAGCCTCAGCCAGCTGTGCAAAATGCTGAGTGACGGGGTCGAGGGGATCGTCTCCCGCGGCCGTGCCGAGCCGGGTGACAAGACCATGTGCGATGCCTGGTGGCCAGCACTGGCCGCCCTGCAACAGGCGCAGCAGCAAGAGTTGCCGCTCAATGAAGCGCTGGACAAGGCAGTAGCAGCCGCCGCAGCCGGTACCGAGGCCACCA
>NZ_CAWMDN010000139.1:0-70962 GCF_963866575.1 Aeromonas sp. L_1B5_3 | reverse complement strand
CGGCCTCTTATCTTTTTGCCCAGCCCTCGTCAGGTGGTAAGCCGCTCCAGCTCGCCAATCAGCCAGATGGCCTCGGCGCGGTGGCTACCGCACACATCCGCCATCGGACGAAAGCCGCCACATACCGCCGGCCGTTCGGGCTGACCGAAGATCTTGCAGCCAAGGCGCGCATCAAGCTGGATGCAGGGGACGCCAGCCGGTTTGCCATCGGGCATACCGGGGATGGCACTGCTGATACTGGGAGCGATGCAACAGGCACCGCAACCGGAACGACACTCCATACAACCCACTCCTGTCACAGGATCAACCTGCCCTGTCGGACTCTCTGCCACCATAGCCCAGGCCAGATGACAAACGTAGAGGGCAGGCAGCAAAAAGCCCGACCGCGAGGCGATCGGGCTTGATTCACTACCGCATGGCGGGCAGAGCCATCATCACAGGATGATGTCGCGAACCACGCTGTCTTTGCGTTCCAGATAATGGATCGACTTGATACGGCGGATGGTACGCGATTTGCCACGGATCAGCAGGGTCTCAGTGGTCGCCATCACGCCATCGCTGGTGATGCCGTCCAGCAGATCACCCTTGGTGATGCCGGTGGCGGAGAAGATGACGTTGTCGTTCTTCGCCATGTCTTCCAGCTTGAGCACCTTGTTGACGTCGATGCCGAGCGCTTCGCAGCGGGCAATCTCCTGCTCACCCAGCGCGATCACCTCGGGGCTGTCGCCCTTGACCCGGTGACGCGGCACCAGACGGGCCTGCATGTCGCCATCCAGCGCGCGGATCACCGCAGCGGAGATCACCCCTTCCGGTGCGCCGCCGATGCCGTACAGCATGTCCACTTCGCTGTCCGGCAGGCAGGTGAGGATGGAGGCTGCGACGTCACCGTCGGGAATGGCAAACACCCGCACGCCCAGCCCCTGCATCTCCTTGATCGCCTTGTCATGACGCGGCTTGGCCAGGGTAATGACGGTCAGACGGGAGAGCGGCTTGCCTAGTGCCTTGGCCACGGCCTTGAGGTTCAGCTCGAGAGCCTGATTCAGGTCGATGGCGCCTTTGGCTCTGGGCCCGACGATCAGCTTTTCCATGTACATGTCAGGCGCTTTTAGGAAGGAACCCTTATCGCCCACCGCCAGCACGGCCAGCGCATTGGCCTGACCCATGGCGGTCATGCGGGTACCCTCGATGGGATCGACCGCGATATCCACCGCGTCGCCATGCCCGGTACCGACCTTCTCGCCGATGTAGAGCATCGGCGCTTCATCAATTTCACCTTCGCCGATCACAATCTCACCATCGATCTCGATCTGGTTGAGAATGTGGCGCATGGCCGCAACGGCCGCCCCATCGGCGATATTCTTGTCACCACGTCCGAGCCACTTGTAGCCAGCCAGTGCAGCCGCTTCCGTCACTCGGGAAAACTCGATTGCCAGTTCACGTCTCATCGCATATCCAACCTATGGAGCTCGAAAACGGGCGGCATTCTACCACAAGGGCAAACCTTTGCGCACAAAAGTAGCTGACAGGCGCATAAATGTAGCCAATTCATCCAATTGCAATCCAACTGCCATCGACTCTTCATCCAACTGTCACCCCGCTGTCATCCGCCCTCCCTAGGATGGCCCCGTCTTCCAAACAAAAGCTTGCAACACAAGGGATTAAGATGAAAAAGCTGACTGTAGTGGCACTGGCGCTGACTGCCGCCTTCCAGGCTCAAGCCGTTGAAGTGTATAAAAACGACACCTCTTTGCTGGATCTCTATGGCCGCATCTATGCCGGTCAATTCTTCGGTGACAAGAAAGAAAACGTCGATGCCACCCACCCGAACGGTACTCAGGACTACAGTGCCAAGCAGGGTGCCAACCAGTTTGTCCGCTTCGGCGCCAAAGCCGAGACCCAGATCCAGAGCGGTCTGAAAGCGCTGGCCCAGTATGAAGTGCAGATGTATATCAACGACAGCGAGAAGACCATCAGCGAGAACTCCGACAACCTGCGCACCCGCCTGGCTTTTGCCGGTGTGGGTGCAGACTGGGGTAGCGTCACCTTCGGCCGTCAGAAAGGGGCTCCCGGCTTCCTGGCTGACTGGACTGACGTATCCCTCTCCGATGGCTACGGCAACGATGCGCTGGGCGCCAAGACCGATACCTTCGCCACCAACCGTGCCGGCTCCGTGCTGAAATATTCAGGCCTGTTCAACGGCTTCCAGCTCGATACCAGCTACAAGTTCGACGGCGGTGATACCGAACAGACCACCAGCAAGGATAGCGATGCCGCCTACGGTGCTGCCGTGGCCTATACCTTCCCGTTCAATCTCTCACTGGGTACCGCCTACAACGTCGGCATTCGCGACAAGAGCGGCGAGAGTGATGCCAAGCTGTGGATCATCTCTGCCAAGTACGACAACAAGGCCGCCTACGCCGCCCTGAGCTACGCCGACGGCAGCGACTTCCTGGCCACCGGCACCGACCACACCGGCTGGGAAGCCGCGCTGGGCTACAACTTCGAGAATGGCTTCGGCCTGATGGCCCTGTGGAACAAGCAGGAGCAGGACAAGGCTGGCGTCAAGAAGGACAACGTGGACTACTACACCCTGGGCGCCCAGTACAAGTTCAACAAGAACCTGCGCGTTATCGGCGAGTACCGCATCAACAATCTGGACAGCGTGGCCGGCACTGCGACTGCCAACAAGGATGACTTCCAACTGGCTGCCCGTTACGACTTCTAATCAGGTCAGGATGGATACCAAAAGCGCGATGGCATGCCATCGCGCTTTTTGCTTTGTTCACGTAGCGACAAACTGGCCTAGGCTCAACAGGTGATGTTTGTACGACACGAGGCTGGATGATGTTGAAACAGCTTGCTGCACTCCTGCTTTTGCTGGCTCTGCCAGCACATGCACTCTCGATCGCCATGGTGCTCTGGCGCGGCGAGACTGCGGCCGAAGCCGGTTTTCGCGAAGAGCTGCTGCGCCTTGGCTATCAACCCACCTTCACCACCTTCGATGCAGCGCAGGATCGCGCCACGCTGGCGGCCATGCTGCGCCAGCAAGTTGAGCCCAAGCTGGCCAGCTACGACTACATCTACACCTTCGGTACCACTGCCACCGCCATGACCAAGAGTCTGCTGGCCGATCGCAAGCCCCTCATCTTCAGCGTGGTCTCGGATCCGGCAGGTGCCGGTTTTCTGGCAAAGGATAAAAACCTGAACAAGATGGTGGCAGGCACCAGCAACATGGTGCCGATGGCGCTGCAGCTGGCCAATGCCAGCAAGTACCTGCCCGCCGGCAAACGGCTCCTCGTCCCCTTCAACCCGCGGGAGCAGAACACCCGCCTCGTCACCGACATGCTTATCTCCGAGGCCAGACGCTACGACTGGCAGGTGGTCCCCTGGCGGATTGCCCCGGATCCCAAGCGGCTCGATAGCGAGCTGAAGCGATTGCAGCAGGATGCCAGCAACGACATCGTCTTTCTGGCGGCAGACAGCTACCTGCTCTCCATCGCCCCCCGTCTGCTGAGCACCCTGAACGACGCAGGCATCCCCACCATCTGCAGCGCCGAGCTCTTCGTCCAGCACGGCTGCACGGTCGGTACCATCAGCAGTTACAAGCTGCTCGGCAAGATGGCCGCCGACATCATCCACCTCAACCAGCAGGGCATCCCGCTGCAGGATATCGCTCTGAAGTTCGATGCCAATCCCAAGCTGGTACTGGGCCCCCTCGGCAAACTGCGCCAAAGCGGGCATTAACAGAGCCCGCCCAACCAATCCCTTGATAGAGATCCCGGCACTGAAAGTGCCGGTCGGGTATGATATCGGCTCCCGGATTCGAGGCACCTCCCATGAGTACCACCGTCTTCTTTGCCGTTCTGCTGGCAGCCCTGCTCCATGCCAGCTGGAATGCCCTTGTCAAAATCGGTGAGGAGCGACTGGTCGGCATTTCGCTGGTCGCCCTCTTCTCCGGGTTGATTGCCGCAGTCGCCCTGCTGCCAATGGGGTTGCCATCACAGGCTGAACTGCCCTGGCTAGGCCTCTCGATTTTGCTCCACACCGGTTACTGCCTCTTTCTCAGTCATGCCTACAATCAGGGCGATTTTGGCCAGATCTATCCGCTCGCCCGCGGCAGCGCCCCGCTGCTCGCCATGCTGTTAAGTGCCATGCTGCTCGGTGACTACCCGGGCTACGGCGGTATCGTCGGCGCCTGCGTGCTGATCATGGGAGTCTTGCTGATGGCCTGGCGGGGTGGGCAGCAACGCCTTGGCAGCAAAGCAGTTCGGGCCGCGCTGATCACCGCCATGTTTACCGCGACTTATACCCTCTCGGATGGGGCCGGCGCCCGGGCTGGCGGCGAGCCTGTACGCTATACCCTCTGGTTGTTCGCCAGTACCGGTCTGGTGATGTTGCTGGTACTGATCGCCCATCAGAAGCGCAATACCTGGCGCCAGATCCGCCGGCATGCTGCAGCAGGCGCGACAGGAGGAACCATGTCCCTGATCGCCTACGGCATCGTCATCTGGGCCATGACCCAGGCTCCCATCGGCGTGGTTGCCGCCCTGCGCGAAAGCAGCGTGTTGTTCGCCATGTTGCTCTCGGTCTGGCTGCTGAAAGAACCGCTGGGTCGAGCCCGCCTGACTGCAGCCGCCATTATTACCGGTGGCGTGCTGTTGACTCGCCTTGGATAAGGGAATCAATTTTCATTTGCTTTTAAATCTGTCGATAAACAATCCGTTTATCTATTCACGGATATCGAGCGAAAAATAGATGCTCCAGAATCGTAAATGATTACATCCGCAACGTATTAATTAACTGGCATTGCTATTTCGAACTGATTGAGAACCATATGGCTAACTTACCAATTCGATGCCGTTAATGGTAAAATCGCGTCCATTCAATGCTTGGCAGCACCACCCCTTCTCTCCATGGCATTCGCCATGCAGGTTCGTCAAACAGTGATTTGCGGCCACCAAACGATCCGTGACTGAACGTTTGTGCCTGTCGCACCGCGACAGGCTGATGCACTCCGGATAATTAATTTATCCAGCTTGATATGTTTAATTTTTGATTATTTAAAATGCTGCACCAGCAGGGAGTTTTATATGTCAGCAAAAAAGCTGAAATTGGGTGCCTTTATATTGATGATACTCACATCGGTATTTGGCGTTACTAATATCGGGATCGGTTTCTACCGCATGGGATATGCCGCCATTCCGATGTTCGTAGTCGGCGGTCTGTTCTTTTTCATCCCCTTCATCTTGATGATGATTGAGTTCGGTACCGGTTTTCGCAAAGAGGCTGGCGGCATCTTTACCTGGATGCGTCACTCGGTCTCGACCCGCTACGCCTTTATCGGGCTGACCATGTGGTTCGCCTCCTACGTCATCTGGATGTTCGGCAAGGCGCTCTCCATGTGGGTGCCCCTCTCCTTCATGCTGTTTGGCCGCGACATCACCGTTATTCCGGTCACCCTGGGCACCGGCATCGACTTTGGCCCCTTCATTCTGGGCGTCGTCGCCATTGCACTGGTGGCCATTGTGACCAAACTCATCACCTTCGGCAGCGCCCGTTTTGCCAAGGTAGCAGCCATCGGCGGCCTCTCCGTCGTTGCCCTCAACGTGCTGTTGCTGGTTGGCGGCGTCCTGACCTTCGCCGTGAGCGGCATGACCCTACAGGAGCCCTTCACCGAGGCATCGCTGACCTCTTCTCCCAATGCCGCCTTCAACGACATCATCCCCTTCCTCGGCTTCATGGTATTCGCCATCTTCGCCTACGGCGGTGTCGAAGCGATGGCCGGTGTGGCTGACGAACTGGAAGATCCCGAGCGCGACCTCAAGCGCGGCATCTTCCTCTCCGGCGCCTTCATCGTGCTCTGCTACATCATCGGCTTTCTGGCGGTCGGCTCCATCATGCGCTGGAGCGATTTCCCGGCCGAGGGGATCACCTCCCTCTCAGCCCTCTTCATCATCATGCTGGAGCTGGGTCGTCATCTGGGTGGCGAGTGGCTGGGCCAGATCTTCATGCGCTTTGCCGGCCTTGGCATGTTCCTGAGCTATCTGGGCGCCTTCATCGCCCTCTCCTACGCACCGCTGCGCCAGTTTATCACCGGCACCCCCAGCTACTTCTGGCCGGAGCGCTTCCAGCGTGAAAACCAGAATGGCGTTCGCGTCGAGGCCCTCAAGGTTCAGGCCTGGGTGGTCTGCATCTTCATCGCGGCCAAATCCATCTTCACCCTGATCAATCCGGAAGGGGCAGCCGCCCTCTATGAACTGATCATCACCATGACCAACGTCGGCATGACCCTGCCCTACATGTTCCTCATCTACGCCTGGTATCGCTATCGTCACAATCCGGCACTGGAGAAGGACCTGATCTTCTTCAAGAGCTCGGGCTCGGTACTGCTGGCCACCATTGTCAGCCTGATCCTGGTGGCATTCGGCAACGTCTTTACCGTCGTCGCCCCCTTTATCTCCGGTGACATCTCGACCGGCGTCTGGACCATCATAGGCCCAGTACTGTTCGTCATCATCGCCATGCGGTTCAAAATCAAGCAGGAAGATGCCCACTGATCGGCTATTTCATCCTGATAGTCAGCGGGGCCTTCGGGCCCCGTTTTTTCCTTTAACATCAGCTAAAACGGCCTGTTAAAAGACTTCAAAGAGACCTTTTTGGATACTCAAATCAGGGCCTTAACGGTTACAACGCAGCAAATTATCAATATCAAGGTGAGAATCATTGTGAAGCGCCAATTCACGACATATAACTTACCGAGATATCCCTGTTTTTTGTCCGGTAGAGCAGATCATGATGATGCGTTCCCTTCTTCCCCTGTTGCTTGGCGCAGTAATGCTGCCGGCCGCTATGGACAGTGCCCACGCCAACCCCTTTTCCGCCAGCAGCAATCACAGCTTTCTGGAGCGAAGGGATATTCCCAACCTCAATTCGGCCGCTTTTGTTGTCGCCAACCACAGAACCGGCGAAGTGCTCTCCGAGCACAACGGCAATCGGGTGATGCCCATCGCCTCTCTCACCAAGCTGATGACCGCGCTGGTGGTACTGGACGCCAACCAGCGCCTCAATGAACCCCTCACCGTCACCAATGCGGATGTTGATCGTATCAAGGGCACAGGTTCACGTCTGGCCATCGGTTCGAAACTGAGCCGGGCCGAGATGCTCCATATCGCCCTGATGTCGTCGGAAAACCGTGCCGCATCAGCGCTGGGACGCAACTACCCGGGCGGTCTGCGCGCCTTCGTCGAGGCGATGAATGCCAAGGCTCGCATGCTGGGGATGTGGAACACCCACTATGCCGACAGCACCGGTCTCAACCCGCGCAATGTCTCTACCGCCCAGGATTTGGCCAAACTTGCGGCAGCCGCCGCTGCCTATCCGCTGATCCGTCAATACTCCACCGACGATCAGAGCTATGTGCGAACCAACAAGAGCCAGCTTCACTATCGCAACTCCAACCGGCTGGTACGCGAGGGTCAGTGGGAATTTACCCTCTCCAAAACCGGCTATATCCGCGAAGCGGGCCGTTGTCTGGTGCTGGGTACCAGAGTGAACAATGAGCCGGTGATCATGGTGCTGCTGAACGCCGAAACCACCAACGACAGGGTGGCCGATGCCAAGCGGATCAAGACCTGGCTGGAGAGCTCTGGCAGAACAACCCTGGCAGCCAACCAGAGCGCCATGTTGCGCGAGTAATCAACTCTGCAAACTCAAAAAGCGAGGCTCCTGCCTCGCTTTTTTCATGCCGGCCATAGCCATCGCAAATGGGGGCCAGATCACACCTAAAGTAACCCTCTCCGCCACCCCGTTACGAAATGTAACCGCTCAATAGTGTGATTCACATTAACGGAATCAATGAGTTGTAAATCAAACACCACACTTTTAGCGTGCTGGCTCAACCCTGTAACCTCGAGCCAGCAATATGCGCATATCCAGTATCGAGTGTGGGCGGGTAATCGCCATATTGGCCGTGATGACCATTCACGTATCCCCTTTCGTTCACCCCTTCGACCCCACGCTGTGGGGTAGCGAGAGCTACCTCTGGCTCAGCGGCATCATCAACCAGCTCTGCCGCTTTGCCGTACCGCTGTTTTTCCTCTGTGCCGGCTACTTTCTGCAACCCAAGCTGAGTGCTGGAGCACCGATGAACGTGGCATGGCGTTACTGCCGCCCCCTGCTCCAGCTCTGGCTGGTCTGGAGCCTCGTCTACCTGCTGGTGCCCTTCAATCCGCTGAATGCCATCGAACAGGGTTATCTGAACTCCCTCAACGCACAGTGGCAGTTCCAGCTCGGAGATACGGTCAATCGCTGGCTGGTCGGCGGCATGATCCACCTCTGGTTTCTGCCGGCACTAATCCTGGCGGTCACCCTGCTGGCGTTTTGCCAGTGGCTTGGCAAGCCGGGATTCGCTCTCATGCTGGGTGCCGGGCTCTACCTGTTTGTACTGCTCGGTGGTTCCTATGCCAAGCCATTGCTGGGAGAGGAGTGGCTATTGCTCACCCGCAACGGCCCCTTCTTCTCCCTGCTGGTTGTGGCAATGGGGGTCCGCTTGCGCCTGCAGCAGTGGCAACCATCAGCCCGCAGCGGATGGTGGCTACTGCTGGGTGGACTCGCGCTCTATGGGGTGGAGGCTTGCATTCTGCGCGCTTTTGCCGGTATCCCGCTGACTCGCCACGATTTTCTGCTCGGTTCCGTGCCCTGGGCCGTCGGCCTCTTTGGCCTGTTGCTGGCCCATCCTGACTGGGGCAAGGGAAGCTGGCTCGCCCGCCAATCCCCCAAGGTGCTGGGCCTTTACTGCCTGCACATGATGCTGGTGGTATGGAGCTTCACCTTTGGCCCGCAGAACGCTTCCATTTTATGGGAGTTGGTCAAGGTGCCACTGCTGCTGGGTGCCTCACTGCTTGCTTATCGCCTGCTGGCTACCTTGCCTGCGACCCGCTGGTTGCTGCGTACCCAGTAATTCCATTCTCCGGCCCGCCCCTTGCGGGCCAGTCTCCTCGCACAACTCGCCACCCCATCACCCGCGCTTATCTTCCTCTACACACCTCCATTTTCGCCTTGCCATACAAATGGAAATCAATATCATTAGCATCCCGATTTTTCGGGGTGGATACTAATTACAATTAAATCAACAAGTTCAGGCCATCAGGCCGCACCTTCAAGAGTCAAATTGAATATGCAGCACCCTCACTTTCGCAGAACCCTCATCTCGCTGGCACTGTTCGGTACAGCCCTTCATGCCCAGGCCGCCGATGAGACCATGACAGTCGTCGGCAAGCGCAGCCAGCACGAGGAGGTCGCGACAGCGACCCGCACCAGCACGCCGGCAAAACTGGTGCCGCAAGCCATCGACAGCGTCAAGGCAAGCGAGCTGACTGCCTTCGGCCAACCCACCCTGAGCGAAGCTCTGGCTGGCATTCCCGGGGTCAACGCCAGCGGTGATACCCGCTTCGACGGGGTCAATATCCGCGGCTTCAGCGCCAGCAACGACTTCTATCTCGACGGATTTCGCGATGACATGCAGTACACCCGCGATCTCGGCAATATCGAGCGGGTCGAGGTATTGAAAGGGCCGGCAGCCGTACTCTACGGCCGTGGCAGCACGGGGGGCATAGTGAACCGGGTCAGCAAGACACCGCAAAAGGGACAAGCCTCCAGCGTCACAGCTCGGGTCGGCAGTTTCGACACTCAGCGGCTGGCCGCAGACCTCAATGGTGAAGCGAGCGAGCAGCTGCAACTGCGCCTCAACATGGCGCAGGAGGATAAAGAGAGTTTCCGCAACGGAGTAACCGGCAAACGCACCCTGCTGGCACCATCAGCCAACTGGGAGATCAGCGACAACCTCAACTGGCTGGTGCAGTTCGAGCGCAACGAGCACAACCGCACGCCGGATCGCGGTATTCCCGGCGTCAATGGCCGACCGGCAGATGTGCCACGAGAGTATGTTTACAGCGACACCAGCCGCGACTTCATCGACGATGTGGCGCAGTCGACCCGCTCCCGCCTCTCCTGGGATATCAACAATCAGTGGCAACTGCGCCAGCAGCTCGCTTACACCACCCTCGACAGCCAGTTCGACAACACCTATGTCACCAGCGTGAAAGGGGACAAGGTGACCCGTTCTCGCTGGCAGCAGGATTTGAAGGCCAAAAACCTGATCAGCAACACCGAGGTAGAAGGCCAGCTGCAAAGCGGCCCCGTCGAGCATCGTCTGCTGATCGGTCTGGAGCAGGATTGGCAGGCACGCACGCCCAAGCTCTATCAGAATGCCGCCCCCATTGCACCCGGCAACCTCTATGACCCGGGTTCGCTGCCCAGCTACAACGGCCCGATGAAGCTATCCAGCGATGCCAACCACAAGGTACGTGGTAACGGCATCTATCTGCAGGATCAGCTCAGCCTGGGCGACTGGCATCTGGTGGGTGGGCTGCGTCGCGACGACTTCACCGTCACCAGCCGCCGCAACGACCTCAACAAGGAGGAGACACTTTCGGTCACCAGCCTGAGTCCGCGCCTCGGCCTGGTATGGAATCCCCTTGAGGAGCATGCGTTCTACGCCTCCTACAGCAAGACCTTTACCCCGGTGGGCGGCGAGCTGATCGGGTTCACTCCGGGAGATCCCAACAACCATCTGGAACCGCAGCACACCCGTCTCTACGAAGGGGGCGTCAAGAGCGACTGGCTGAATGGCCGGCTGGCGACCACTCTCTCTGTCTACCGGCTGGAGATGTACAACAAGCGCAGCAAGGATCCGCTGGATCCCACCAAGGTGATCCTGACCGGATTGCAGCGTACCGACGGTGTCGAGCTGAGCGCCCGCGCCCAGCTGACCGACGAGCTCTATCTGCGTGGCGGTATCGCCATTCAGGATGCCGAGCAGGTCAAGGCGGATGCCGATCTGCAGGGCAAACGGCCGATGAACGTCTCTCGCCAGAATGGCCAGCTGTTCGCCGGCTACCAGAGCGGCAAACAGGGCTGGTTTGGCGAGGCGGGGATGACCGCGGTGGGCGATCGCTTTGCCGACAATGCCAACACCACAGTGTTGCCCGGCTACGCCCGCTTCGATGCCCGTGCCGGTTACCGCTGGCAGCAGTGGGAAGCCGAGCTGAGCGCGGAGAACCTGACCGACCATGAGTATTTCGTCAGCGCCACCGGCACCACCCAGATCATGCCGGGAACGCCCCGTCAGCTGATGCTGACCGGCAGCTACCGCTTCTGAACCCTGTAACCGACCATCCTCACTGGCCAGCCCTTGCTGGCCAGTTTTTTATGAAACACAGATGATGAAACGCAGAAGAATTCCCCTTCACAACAACAAATGGGTGCGCCGCCTCCACGCCTGGGCCGGATTTTTCACCCTTACCCTGATGCTGCTCTATGGCATTACCGGGCTCTGGTTGCAGCACAGGGCCGTATTACCGCTACCCGGCCCCCATACCGTCAAGTCGAGCGAAGAGATAGCGCTGCCCGCACCACTGGCCAGCCCCGATGAGCTGAAGAGTCTGCTGCAGCAACGCTACGCGGACGGATTCGAGGATGGGCGCGCCATGATCACCCCGGCCCAGCGACTGCCGACACCATCCGGTGAACTCACCCTGCCCGCCCGCTGGGAGATGCGTGGCGTCACCCTCACCCACAGCGTGGCCGCCAGCTATGTGGAAGGCACCCTGCTGGTACGCACCGACTTGCAGCAGGCGAACTTTGCCGCCAGCCTCAACCGGCTGCATCGCGGCATGGGAACTGCCCTTGGTTGGCAACTGTTTGGCGATCTCGCCGCGCTGGCACTGCTGCTGCTCGCCCTCACCAGCCTCTTTATGTGGACCAAGCTGCACGGCTCACCCAAAGCCGTCGCCCTGATGCTCTTTGGCGGTGCTTTTGGCACCTTGCTATTTGCCCTGTGGGGATAAATATCTTTGCACGAGCAAGTTATTACACTCGAACGGGCGGAATACTGGCAGAAAAAGAAGCCTTCTGGCGGCAAGAAAAGAGAGGGGTAAGCGGGCGAGTTAAAAGAGGAAAACGCCGCTCCAGCCATGCAGAGCGCCGAGAAATAAAAAGCGGAAAAAACAAAAGGCCATCATTGCTGATGGCCTTTTGTCATGAATTCGATGGTGCCCGGGGTCGGACTCGAACCGACACGGTTATTCACCGGCGGATTTTGAATCCGCTGCGTCTACCGATTTCGCCACCCGGGCAACTGCGAGGGATTATACGAATGGCTGGATGCCATGCAAGGTGTTTTTCGATTGAACACTCCTGTTTGTTCATTTATTCAACGCCTTGCCGACACCGGATCAGTTACATAGAATGCCGCCATCCTTTTAATGGAATAAAAACGATGGCCAAGCATAAAAAAGTCCAACAAACCCCCTCCAAGCCTGCGGCAGAGCAACACCCGTCAGCAGGTCTGCTGCGTCGGCTGGGAGCCCTCATCTACGACTATCTGGTCGTCACTTCGCTGCTCGTCATTGCCGGTTTTATCGGCATGGGCGTCGCCAAACTGCTGCTGGTCACCGGCATGGCCAGCGTGCCGGCGGGTGAAGATACCGTCTGGTTGCTGACCCGCCATCCCCTGAGCCTGATCTATACCCTGTGGCTCGCCTTTGTCATCTGCGGTTTCTACACCTGGTTCTGGACTCGCGCCGGCCAAACCATCGGCATGCGGGCCTGGCGGCTGCGCATCCAGAACGAAGATGGCAGCAATATCCGCATCACTCAGGCGCTGATCCGGCTCGCCACTGCCGCCTTCGGCCTTGGCAATCTGATGTGCCTCTTCAACCGCAAGGCACCGCGCGCGTTTCAGGATATCTGGGCAGAGTGCCAGGTCGTGGTATTGAGCAAACAGGAAAATCTGGAGCTGCTGAACAAGTAACCTTGCTCGACAGGAACGAAAAAGGGCACCGAAAGGTGCCCTTTTTACATTCCAGAACCGCTACTGTTTGCGGCCGAGGATATAAAGCGATATGCCGCCAAAAAGCAGGCTGGGGGCAATCGCCGCCAGGATCGGAGGAACCGAGTAGACCAGCGTAACGGGGCCAAATACCCGATCACTCACGTAAACGGCAAAGCCGGTCATGATCCCCATCAGCATCCGCGCGCCCATGCTCACCGAGCGCAGCGGGCCAAAGATAAACGAGGAGGCCAGCAGGATCATGGCCACCACCGAGAAGGGGGCCAGCAACTTGCGCCACATCTCCAGCTTGTAGCGGCCGGCATCCTGCTTGTTGGCGTCCAGATAGCCAATGTAGTCGCGCAGGCCGGATATCGAGAGGTTTTCCGGATCGATACTCACCACACCAAGCTGTTTGGGCGTCAGTTCGGAGCTCCACTCCATCTGGGCATGCTGTTCGCTCTGCACCCGGGTCGGATCATCAAAGCGGGTGACCTGTACCTGCTTGAGCAGCCAGTGGTGCTGTTCAAACGTCCCCTCCTGCGCCTGAACCACATCGATCATCTTGCGCTCGGGGGTAAAGCGGTAGAGGGTAATTCCGGTCAGCGCGCCATCGTTGCGCACCCCGTTGATATTGACGAAGTTGTTGCCATCGCGAGCCCACACCCCGTAGGCGGAGACGGTCAACCGCCCTTCTGAAATAGCGCCAGCACGAATATCATCCGCCATCCGCTTGGCAACGGGGGCCACATACTCCCCCATTAGCAACACCAGGATCATCAGCGGGATCGCAGTCTTGAGCGCCGCCATCACGATACTGATCTTGGAGCGGCCCGCCGCCTGCATCACCACCAGCTCGGAGCTGGTCGCAAGCTGACCCAGACCGATCAGGCCGCCCAGAAGGGCCGCCAGCGGGAAGAAGAGTACCGCCTCTTTCGGCATCGAAAGCAGCACATAGTAGAGGGCATTGATCATGTCGTAGTTGCCCTCACCGACCGAGCGCAGCTGCTCCACGTACTTGATAAGACCCGCAAGGCCAACCAGCGTGATCTCACACAGCAGGATCGACATAAAGATGACCCGGCCGATATATCTGTCGAGAATGCCAAACATCAGCAGAAGTTCCTATGTTGCAGCATCATGCTGATTTTCTGTTGAAATAACGCCCTTTCACCCCATTCCACCAGCTGGTGCCCTGCAGGTTGAGGGGCAAACCGATGAAAAGCAGGTAACCGAGCGGAACCAGGAACATCCCCGGCCAGTAGGGCAACCGGCCACTGTCGATGGCCGAACGGGCGGCACTGAGCAGCAGGAAGTAAGAGAGATAGAGCATGATGGCAGGCAGCAGCTTGGCATAACGGCCCTGACGGGGATTGACCCGCGCCAGCGGCACCACCAGCAGGGTCAGCACCGGAATCGAAAGCGGCAACGAGAGACGCCACTGCAGCTCCGCCATCATGGAGTTGTCCTGGGTACCGAACAATTCCATGGTCGGCTTGGCTGCCGCCTTGCGGTTGGAGCGCTCCATCTCCTGCTGGCGAATGATCAGGCCGTACTCGCGAAAATCGGAGACTTGGAACTGCTTGCCAGAGAAGTTGCCCTCGTAGCGGGAGCCATCGGTCAGGGTCAGCCACTGCAAACCGTTGGCATCCACCGTCACCGCCCCTTCGGATGCCACCACCACAGAGGGAGGATTGTTCCCTTCGGGTCGCTGCAGCACGAAGATTTTGTGCAGTTTGGAGCCGTTATCATTCAAATCCTGGATGTAGGCAACCAGACGCCCCTTGTCGAGCTCCATAAAGCGACCCGCCTGCAGGAACGAGATGCCGGGGTCGGCCTTGAAATCATCGATCACCTGATACTCGCGCTCCTTCGCCTGCGGGGCGATCCAGCCGGTATTGAAGGCTGCGACAGCGGCGGTGAGCAGCGCCAGAAACATGGCATTGCGCATCACGAAACGGTGGCTGAAACCAACCGCATGCATCACCGTCATCTCGCTTTCGGCATAGAGGCGTCCGTGAGCGAACAAGATGGCCAAAAACAGGCTGATTGGCAGCATCAACAGCGCCATGTTGGGCAGGTTGAGCAGCAGCAGGGTGGAGACCAGACGTGTCGGTACCTCGCCGTCGGCAGCGTCGCCAATAATCTGGATAAATTGCTGGCTGACAAAGATAAGCAGCAACACGAATAACACTGCCAGCTGGGTTTTCAGGGTTTCCCTGAACAAATATCGGAAAACGATCACAGTCATTCCCAAGTAAACTTGTGTTTTTAGTCGAATGCCTGAAAAATAGGGCCGTATATTGGATTTTTACCAGTTTAAACTGCGGAGCCAGTGGCTGTTCGCTCCGCCTCTGATACCCCAACAAGCACCGCATTATTCAATAAAAGGTGCCTTTTGTCTTTAGGATGTAGGAGATTCCATGGAGTTCAGTGTAAAGAGTGGCAGTCCTGAGAAGCAACGGAGCGCCTGCGTCGTAGTCGGCGTATTTGAGCCTCGTCGCCTCTCTCCGGTTGCCGAACAACTGGACAAGATCAGCGATGGCTATATCAGTTCGCTGCTGCGCCGTGGCGACCTGGAAGGGAAACCAGGCCAGATGCTGCTGCTGCATCAAGTACCGGGCGTGCTCAGCGAGCGCGTACTGCTGGTCGGATGCGGCAAGGAGCGGGAACTCGACGAACGCCAGTACAAGCAGATCATCAACAAGACCATCACCACCCTGAACGAAACCGGCTCCATGGAAGCGGTCTGCTTCCTGACCGAGCTGCACGTCAAGGGTCGGGATACCTATTGGAAGGTGCGTCAGGCGGTAGAAACCACCAAGGCGGGCCTCTACAGCTTTGATCAGTTCAAGACCAACAAGGCCGAGCCACGTCGCCCGCTGCGCAAGCTGGTATTCAACGTGCCGACGCGTCGGGAACTGACCATTGGTGAAAAAGCCATCGCTCACGGCTTGGCCGTGGCCAAAGGTGTGCGGGTCTGCCGCGACGTGGCGAACATGCCGCCCAACGTCTGCAATCCGGCCTATCTCGCCTCTCAGGCCCGTCGTCTGGCCGATGCCTACGACAACATCACTACCAAGGTGGTGGGCGAGCAGGAGATGGCCGAGCTCGGCATGAACTCCTATCTGGCGGTGGCTCGCGGCTCCGACAACGAAGCCATGATGGCCATCATCGAGTACAAGGGTCATCCGGACGCCAAGCCCATCGTCTTGGTCGGCAAGGGTCTGACCTTTGATTCCGGCGGCATCTCCATCAAGCCTGCTGACGGCATGGACGAGATGAAGTACGACATGGGTGGCGCCGCCTCCGTGCTCGGTACCATGCATGCGCTGGCCCTGTTGCAATTGCCGATCAACGTGGTTGGCGTGCTGGCAGGCTGCGAGAACATGCCGGGTGGCAACGCCTATCGTCCGGGTGACATCCTCACATCCATGTCCGGCCAGACCATCGAAGTGCTCAACACCGATGCGGAAGGCCGTCTGGTGCTGTGCGATGCCCTCACCTATGTGGACCGCTTCGAGCCGGACACCGTGATCGACGTGGCAACCCTGACCGGTGCCTGCGTCATCGCGCTGGGTCACCACACCTCGGGTCTGCTGGCCAACCACAACCCGCTGGCCCACGAGCTGCTCAACGCCTCCGAGCAGGCGGGTGATCGCGCCTGGCGTCTGCCGCTGTTCGACGAGTATCAGGAGCAGATCGACAGCCCGTTCGCCGACATGGCCAACATCGGCGGTCGTCCGGCCGGTACCATTACTGCGGCCGCCTTCCTGTCACGCTTCACCAAGAAGTACAACTGGGCTCACCTGGACATCGCCGGAACCGCCTGGAAGAGTGGCAAGGACAAAGGCTCCACCGGTCGTCCGGTGCCCCTGCTGACCCAGTTCCTGCTGAACCGGGCTGGCGTGGATATCGAAGAGAAAGAGTAACTCTCCCACCCTGTCTGATGCGTGCATCAACGGGGTTGGCGTTACCCTGAATCACAAGGAAGAGGCCCGCCTCTTCCTTGTTTCATTCTTGAATCAGTGAGTTGCGAGCGGAGAAACACCCCGCGAGCCTCATGAGGCGGTCAATAGTCCGTCACTGCAACACGGGATCAACCTGATGAGCCAAGTGACCTTTTACCTGATGAGCGAACAGGATGACGAGCAGGCTTCGGCCATCGAACGGCTCGCCTGCCAGCTCGTAGCCGATAGCTGGGGGGCGGGCCATATCTACCTGTTCTGCGACGACGAAGCGCAGGCTCTGCGCCTCGACGAACTGCTGTGGCAACTGCCGCCGGAGCGCTTCGTGCCGCACCAGCTGCAGGGCGAAAGCGGTCAGGCACCGGTGGAGATCGGCCACCAGCCGCCACGGCGGCGCTACGCCCGACTCATCAATCTGGCCAAACAGACACCTTTGTTTGCAGGACACTTCGCTCAAGTGGTAGATTTTGTCCCCACTGACGAAACACAAAAGCAGCAAGCCCGCGAGCGCTACAAGCACTATCGCCAGGCAGGCCATGCCCTCGAGATGAGGGATCAGCCCGTCCTTGCCGCACCGGATCCGGCGCAGCCCTGACTGCGCCGCCTGTGATCCACGACGAATCAACACCAGAATCCATCCATCCAGATTACGGCGAGACCATGGAAAAGACTTTTAATCACAACGCCATCGAACAGGCGCTCTACCAGCACTGGGAAGCTCAGGGCTACTTCAAGCCCCACGGCGACACCAGCAAAGACTCCTTCTGCATCATGATCCCGCCGCCGAACGTCACCGGCAGCCTGCACATGGGTCACGCCTTCCAGCAAACCCTGATGGATACCCTGATCCGCTACAACCGCATGCAGGGCAAGAACACCCTGTGGCAGGCAGGTACCGACCATGCCGGTATCGCCACCCAGATGGTAGTTGAGCGCAAGATCGCGGCAGAAGAGGGCAAGACGCGCCACGATTACGGCCGTGATGCCTTCATCGACAAGATTTGGCAGTGGAAGGAAGAGTCCGGCGGTACCATCACCCGCCAGATGCGCCGTCTGGGCGACTCCGTGGATTGGGAGCGCGAGCGCTTCACCATGGATGAGGGTCTCTCCGCCGCCGTGCAGGAAGTGTTTGTACGTCTTTACGAAGATGGCCTGATGTACCGCGGCAAGCGTCTGGTGAACTGGGATCCGAAACTCAACACCGCCATCTCCGATCTGGAAGTGGAGAACCGCGAGATTAAGGGCCACATGTGGCACCTGCGCTATCCGCTGGCCAACGGCGCCAAGACCGCTGAAGGCAAGGATTACCTGATCGTAGCCACCACCCGTCCGGAGACCATGCTGGGCGATACCGCCGTGGCCGTGAACCCAGAAGACCCGCGCTACAAGGCGCTGATCGGCCAGCACATCCTGCTGCCGCTGGTGAACCGTCTGATCCCCATCGTTGCCGACGAACACGCCGACATGGAGAAGGGTACCGGTTGCGTGAAGATCACACCGGCCCACGACTTCAACGATAACGAAGTGGGCAAGCGCCACAGCCTGCCGATGATCAACATCTTCACTCTGGACGCCCACGTGCGTGCCGAGGCCGAAGTGGTCGACACCAACGGCAACCCGAGCACTGCCTACGACGCCGCCCTGCCGGCCGAGTTCGCCGGTCTGGAGCGCTTCGCCGCTCGTAAGGCGATTCTGGCCAAGCTGGAAGAGCTGGGTCTGCTGGACGAGATCAAGGATCACGTGCTGCAACAGCCTTACGGCGATCGCGGTGGCGTGCCCATCGAGCCGATGCTGACCGACCAGTGGTACGTGCGCGTAGCACCGATGGCCAAGACCGCTATCGAAGCGGTGGAAGATGGCCGCATCCAGTTCGTGCCGAAGCAGTACGAAAACATGTACTTCTCCTGGATGCGCGACATTCAGGACTGGTGCGTCTCCCGTCAGCTGTGGTGGGGTCACCGCATCCCGGCATGGTATGACGACGCCGGCAACGTCTACGTTGGCCGCAGCGAAGATGAAGTGCGTGCCAAGCACAGCATCCCGTCCGTGACTACCCTGCGTCAGGACGAAGACGTGCTCGACACCTGGTTCAGCTCCGCCCTGTGGACCTTCTCCACTCTGGGCTGGCCGAACAACACCGAGGCACTCAAGACCTTCCACCCGACCGACGTGCTGATGAGCGGCTTCGACATCATCTTCTTCTGGATTGCCCGGATGATCATGATGACCATGCACTTCATCAAGGACGAAAACGGCCAGCCGCAAGTCCCGTTCAAGACCGTCTACATCACTGGTCTGATCCGTGACGAAGAGGGCCAGAAGATGTCCAAGTCCAAGGGCAACGTGCTGGACCCGCTCGACATGATCGACGGCATCTCGCTGGAAGATCTGCTGGAGAAGCGCACCGGCAACATGATGCAGCCGCAGATGGCCGAGAAGATCGCCAAGCGTACCGCCAAGCAGTTCCCGGAAGGGATCGATGCCCACGGTACCGACGCTCTGCGCTTCACCCTGGCGGCGCTGGCCTCTACCGGTCGTGACATCAACTGGGACATGAAGCGCCTGGACGGCTACAACAACTTCTGCAACAAGCTGTGGAACGCCTCCCGCTATGTGCTGATGAACACCGAAGATCAGGATTGCGGTTTTGCCGGTGGCGAAATGCAGTTCAGTCTGGCGGATCGCTGGATCCAGTCCCAGCTGCAAGTGGCCATCCGTGACTTCCGTACCGCCCTCGATACCTACCGCTTCGACATCGCGGCTGGCGTGCTGTACGAATTTATCTGGAACCAGTTCTGTGACTGGTATCTGGAGCTGACCAAGCCGGTGCTGACCAAGGGCTCCGAGGCCGAGCAGCGCGCTGCCCGCCATACCCTGGTGACCGTGCTGGAAACCCTGCTGCGTCTGGCGCACCCGATCATCCCGTTCATCACCGAGACCATCTGGAAATCGGTCGCCCCGCTGGCTGGCGTACACGCCGACACCATCATGATTCAGGCCTTCCCGGAGTTCGACGCCGCCAAGGTGGACGAAGCCGCGATGGCGGATCAGGAGTGGGTGAAGGAGTTCATCGTCAGTATCCGCAACATCCGTGCCGAGATGAACGTGGCGCCGAGCGTGCCCCTCAACGTGCTGCTCCAGTGCGATGCCAAGGATGCCCAGCGCGCTGCTGACAACGAGGCCTTCCTCAAGTCGCTGGCCCGTCTGGAATCCATCCGCGTACTGGCGAACGGTGAAACTGCCCCGCTGTCAGTGAAGAAGCTGATCGGCGCTACCGAGCTGATGATCCCGATGGCTGGTCTCATCGACAAGGATGCCGAACTGGCCCGTCTGGCCAAAGAGGTTGCCCGTCTGGTGGGCGAGTGTGGTCGCATCGAAGGCAAGCTCGGCAACGAAGCCTTCGTCGCCAAGGCGCCGGAAGCGGTCATCGCCAAAGAGCGCGAGAAGCTGGAAGATTACCGTCTCCAGCTGACCAAGCTGGAAGCCCAGCAGGCCGAGATCGCCGCGCTGTAAGCACCGCCTCAACCGATACAACAAAGCCCCCTGCCAAGGGGGCTTTTTCATATCCGCGCTTCCCGCTTCAGCTCACCAGCAGCCAGCCGCAAAAACCGAGATAGAGCAGACCGACCAGCGCCAGCCGCTCGGCGGTCATGGTTCCCTTTCTGAACCCCCACCAGAGCAGCCCCACCGCCAGCAGCGTGACCAGCGAGGAGGCCATCATGGCGCCATCCAGCAACCAGGGGGTAAAGAGCAAGCAGAACGCCTTGGGGATAGTGCCCTGGATCATCATGGCCCCGGAGATATTGGCCAGCGCCAACCGGTTCTTGCCCTGCCGCACCCAGATCAGCACGTTCATCAGCTCCGGCATCTCGGTCGCCACCGGACTCAACAGCAGGGCCGCCAGCACCGGCGAGAGGCCAAAAAGCTCGCCCATGCTCTCCAGCTGATGGACAAACAGCTGGGCCGCCAGCGCCACCACCACCAGCGCAGCCAGCGTCTGCAGCAACACCTTGCCAAGGGGCGGGATCCCAGCATTTGGAGCCAGCTTGAGGGGCTCCGGCAATTCGACTTCGTGGCTGTCAGCCTGTTTCAGCTCGCGCCTTACATAGACGAGGTAGACCAGCAGGAAGAGCGGGGCCAGCCAGCTCTTGCCGGTGAAAGCGACCAGCCCCAGCGCGGTTGCCACCAGAAAGATGCCGATAAACCAGCGCTGATCCCGGCCAATCTCGCGCTGCACCTCGCCGTCGATGGCCCGTTCGGTACGCCCCATGCAAAGCAGCAGGGTGAGGCCGACCGCCGCATAGCCGATGGTCGCCAGCACCAGCGGCCCGCCAAGAGCGGCGCCAATGCCGATCTCCTGCTGGGCGGTCGTGTTGCCCATCAGCAGAGCGGTCAGGGTGACGATGCACTCGGGCAGCGCCGTACCCAATGCCGCCAGCAGGGAGCCGGTGGCGCTTTGGGATAGTTTGAAGTGGTGGCCGGTCCACTCGATGCCGTTGACGAAGTATTCGCAGGCAAGGTAGATGGTGACCGCAGAGACGAGAAATAACAGCAGGGTAATCAACATAATAGATACCGCCAGGCGAGCAGAGTAACCGATGGACCCGACATGGCTCGCCCGGCTGGCGTGCATATCGAGGCCAAAGGTCTTGCAGAGCGATAGTGCCTATCGCCGCCCATGCCATGGATACGAGGATCCAAGAGTGTTGACATGGGCCCGGCCCGGAATGCGGGCGGGTTGCTACTCCCCAATGACTGAGGGGACGTTTTACCAACTCGACCGCCGCCTCACAAGGCAAATTAATGACAACTCATTCAATAAGTTGTAAGGGAATGTAACCTCGCCAGCCTCCCCTCCCCGCTGCCATTGCGCTGTTGGCACACCGATTGCTGTAGGTAGTTCACTATCCACAACAGTTTGGGAAGGATGAACAATGAAACGGTGGATCCAACATTTCTATCAACTGAACCGCCTCAACTGGATGATGGTCTGGTTGTTGCTCTGTTGCAGCATCATTTTGCTGTTTCCGGCCGGACTGATGAAGGGGGCCGTCAGCCAGTGGGCCACGACCCACGCGGCCTGGCTGGGTGTCGGCATGCTGATCGCCATCTCCTACTTCTGCAGTCAGGGCTTCCTGATCGCCTGGGAGTGGGCCTGTGACGAGTGGCAGGCACGCCGCCAGCAGGATCAGCTGGCCCAGATGATCAGCTTCCTCGATTTCAACGAGAAGGCGGTGCTGCGCGAGTTCGTACTGCAGCGCAAAAGCGTCATAAACCTGCCGATCACCGAGCCCGCCGTCAAAAACCTGATGGATGCCGGCGTCCTCACCTACGCCTACGGCAAACCGACGCGGGAGAAAGAGGACGAGAACCAGATCCGCGCCCTGATGATCGCCCTGCCCGCCCGACCGCTGCTCACCTACAAGGTGCTGGGGCTGTCGCGTGGCAAGATGAGCGACGAGCAGGTGGAGCAGATCATGAATGCCCGCCCCAAGTTCGCCCAGAAGAGCCTGCAGCGCTAATCACGCCAACCGATATAAAAAGAGCCGGACACTGTCCGGCTCTCTCGTTTCTGCAGGATCCCGCTGGTTTTTGGCTAGCCCTTCAGGCTGGAGCAGAAGCTCACATCGGCCACCTTGGTCACCGGATCAAAGCTGTGATAGAGCTCGAAGCAGGGGCGATCGTCAAATTCCCAACCGGCCGCCACCACCTCGCCAATATGTTGCTGCCAGAGTGCGGGGTACTGGGCCGGATCGGTGACCGTCATGCGTGACAGGCCATAGCGGCCGCCCGCCAGCTGCTGGATCTCCACATTGCCACTTCCCCTGGTGCCCGCCGGCACGGTGACGCAGATATCGGTGCGGCACTGCTGGGGAGCCGTCACTTCGGGGTTGTCGTGGTAGATGAAGATCCACTCTCCTTCGGCCAAGCCCAACCCGGCAACCCACTGATAGAGCTGGTCACACACCGGCTCATAGCCTGCGCCGTAAGGGCCGGTGACCCGGATATAGGCCAGAGTGCGCGCAGCCATCTGTTCGGTTTTCATCTGTAGCCTCCTTTCACTGGAACGGCCTTCAGCATAATCAGAGACCCGGGCAGCCGCGTGTCCATTCTTGCTCAGTTGCAAGAGTGACGGCTGGCGGCGCAACATCCCCGGCGCCATGGCAAACTGCTTGCGAAACGCTTTGGCAAAGGCCTGTGAGCTGGCAAAACCGGCCGAGAAGGCAATCTCGGTGATCGGGTCGCGACTGTAGCAGAGAGAGCGAGCAGCCCGCTCCAACCGCAAGCGACGCTGCATCTCGGCCGGGGTTTCACCGGTGACGGCGGTAAAGACCCGGTGAAAGTGATAGCTGGAGAGTGAAGCCAGGCTGGCCGCCTCGCTGAGACAGAGCTCGGGATTCTGCTCCAGCGCCCGGATCACCGGGCGCAATCTGTCCTGATAATCGACCATGCCGTTAGCGACTGGCGCCCCCCGCGACTCTGGCCATATAGAACACATCCACATAGCGCCCTTGGCGGAAGGCATAATCGCGGGCCCGCCCCTCCTCCACAAAGCCGAACTTGCGATAGAGCGCCAGCGCCGCTTCGTTATCGACAAAAACCGTCAGCTCAATCCGGTGCAGGTTGAGCCAGTTATCGGCCAGATCCAGCGCCGCGGCCATCAGGGCAGAGCCAACCCCCTTGCCGGCCCAGTCATCTCGCACTCCCATGCCAATCCCGGCCACATGCTTGCGTCTGGGATTGGGCTCCACATGCAATGAGATCTGACCCACCAGCCTCCCATCGGCCTCCGCCACCAAGGCGACCACATCACCGTTCTCCAACCGCTTTTGCCACTGGCTAAGGGGAGGTGTGGGCAGGTGCAGAGTGCCCGCCTGGGCATTGGGCATGGCGTAGAGATCCCGCAAGGCGGGGGCATCGGCGGGTTCGGCATGACGGATGGTAATCGACATATGAGGCTCCTTCTCGAAACCCCCATCATGCAATATCCGGCTGATTTGCACATCCCCCCAGCCCACTTATTCGCCTGGCCGTGGCTGAGGTTTCTAACGCCTGCTGGCCAGCCAGCTCAGCGCTCTCGCCTCGTGCTCTTTCACAAAGTCGTTCTTGCCCTCGCAATAGCGCTCGATCCGGTTCTCACACTGCGCTGCAACCGTCTCTTTCAGAGCGGCATACTCCCGGCAGATGGCAGGATGAGCCCTGAGATAATCACGAAAAGCCAGATGACGAACGACATGGGGATCCCCCTGCAAGAAGGCATGGATCTGGTGCGTCCTCTCATCACCCCCTTTGCGAAAATAGCGACGCCGCGAGATGCCGCACTCTCCCATCGCTTCGTACCCCATGACTTCCAGCAGACCGTTTTGCTGATCCAGCCGCTCCAGCGAGGAGACCTCCAGCAGGATATCTATGATGGGCTTGGCCGCCAGCCCGCTGACCGAGGTGCTGCCGATATGGTGCACTGCGAGCAGACACTCATCCAGCAGGCTGCGCAGTTGGTCTGCTTCTGCCTGGAAGAGGGCTGGCCATTGGGGACGGTAGGGAACAACTTCGACTTTCACGGCATCTGCTCTTGGGGGATACGTGGCATCAAGCCATTGGCAATAGGGAAAGCTGGCCGGATTTGACGGCAACACATAACAAAAACGGAGCCGAGGCTCCGTTTTTTCACTTCTGTATCAATCACGGACAGAACGCGCTTCGCGCTCTTGCCGCTCCCTTGCCAACAGGCGTTTGTACCACCAGCTACTGCGACGACGTTGTGCATTGGAAGAGCGACGAGCCATTTCTTAGGTTCCAGCCATGAGAAGAAGGAGCTGCATTATGCGACAGGGATCACGCCCTTGTCTTTAGCTGGATCAAGAAATGGGTCACTGACCAACCGAAATCGTTTTTTGTTGTCGATCATCGCGGGTCGCCGGCAATACGGTCGCCGCCGAACGCCAGACCAGCGGGCCATTGCTCTCCAGATCGTTCTGGGGGCCGCACTCCAGCCAGATATCCCCCTGCAGAATACGGGCGCCCTGCGAGAACTTCTGATCTTGAAACCAGCAAACCCGCTCCGGCAGGGAGCCGAGCGGCAATACCAGCTGGGTACTGCTAGCCTCGCCTGCCACCCTGGTATCGGTAGCTGCATGAACGGGTAACAACCAGCAGGATGCCAGCAGCCAAAGAACTCGATTTTTCATGGACTCTTCCTTTACTTCGGTGAGCTCAGCCAATAGGGAGCGACCATACCGCGTGTTTACTTTACCGGCAAATGCAAGGCTGACTGGTATTCCGGAACCAATATGGTAGCCTGCCTGCGCCCGCTGACTATCTCTTGTCGTCAGCCGTCAAATTCCGGTGAATTTGTCCGTTCAAGACAAAATATAACCTTATTTATCAAATCGTTATTTGGATATTATCCCAATGCGTATCATGCCGTTGCTCAAGGCGGCCTGCCTGAGCCTGATGTTGTCCGCCTGTGTTGCCCCTCTGCTGATGATGAGCCCCACCAGCCAGTTGATGTGGGCCCTGCTCAAGCCACTGGTCGGCTTCGATCCCAATGAGGCGAACCTGTTCGAACAGCCTCTCGTCAAGGATCGGATGACTGCCATCCTTGGCCCCAACTACGACACCACCATGCAGCTGCTCAAGACTGCCAACAAGCTGCAGCAGGAGGGGCCGCTCTTCTACGTGCTCTCCGAGTATGCCCCCGTACCCGACATCGCCAAACAGGCGGGTATGGTCTGGAACTCGCAGACCAACCAGATGTCCGTGCTGCTGCAAAAAGGGGATGGCACCACCCAGACCTTCGGCGAAAATCTGGCGGGCACTACTCCGGTCTGGCCAACCGCCATGCAGGGCTGGCAGGCTGCAACCACGCCGCTTGCCACCACCGGCAATGCGCTGACGGGTAGCAGTACCAGCTCGAGTGCCGCCTCCCCCTTCTCGCTGGGCAGTGCGATCGGCAACGCCACCCGCAGCGTCACCGGCTCCCTGACCAATAGCGCCACGCAAGCGATCAGCGGCACCACCAACAAGCTGACCGGACAAGCCACTCAGGCCGCAACCACTGGCGCCACCAGTGCAGCCAAGAGTGCCACGACCGCGGTCGCTCCAGCCAAACAGGCTGTCGCCAACACCACCGCGACCGTTCAGGAAACCAAAGCGGCAGTGGCCCAAACCAGCCAGGCTGCGAGCAGTGCCGCGGCCACCACAGTACCAGCAGCCACCAAAGCTGCTGTCGAGCCCGCCAAACAGGCAGTCAGCAGTGCTGTCGCTACCGCAACACCAGCAGCCACCAAAGCAGCAGTCGAGCCCGCCAAACAGGCGGTCAGCAACGCTGTCGCTACCACAACACCGGCAGCAGCCAAGGCTGCCGCCGAGCCCGCCAAACTGGCGGCCAGCAACGCTGTCGCTACCGCAGTACCGGCAGCAACCAAAGCCGCTGTCGAACCCGCCAAGCAGGCCGTCAGCAGCGCTGTCGCTACCGCAGTACCGGCAGCCACCAAGGCCGCTGTCGAACCCGCCAAACAGGCCGTCAGCAATGCCGTCTCGACCGCAACACCAGCAGCAACCAAGGCCGCTGTCGAGCCCGCCAAACAAGCGGTCAGCAGCGCTGCTGCTACCGCCACACAGCAGGTGAGTGCCGCTGGCCATACAGCGGGCGAGAGCGTAGCCGATGCTGCCAAAGAGGCAGAGGCCAAGGCCCGCGCCAAGGCAGAAGCCGAAATGGAAGCCCTGCTCAAGTAATGCCACAGGCCACCGCAAGGTGGCCTGTTACTTTCTGCCATACCGGGTAGCAATATCGTGCAATCTGATCATGAAGTTGTGGCAAAGGCCACATAGACTGTTAGTTAATCACGGTCTTATCCGCACAAGGAGTGTGTCATGCGTTGTCTGCTCTCTGCTCTGCTCGGTTTTGCCCTGCTTGTCGCGCTCCCTGCCCATGCCTTTATCTACTACTCGGAGCAGAACATGCCCCTCAACGGGCAGGACAAAAATGGCCAACCGGTGGGGATGGCTGTCGAACTGCTTCGTCTCATCTGGCGCGAGCTGGGCGAACCTGTTCAGCCGATCCATTTTATGCCCTGGGCACGGGGCTGGTATCTGCTGACCCAACAGCCGGAGGCGGTTCTTTTCACCACGGCTCACACCAAAGAGCGGGATCCCCACTTCCTCTGGGTCTGCCCCATCAGCTACTCCCGGGTAGCACTGCTCGGCCGCAAGAAGGATGCCCCAAAAGTGAGCGGCAAGGCGGATCTCGCCAAGCTGCAGATCGGGGTGATGCAGGCGGATGTAGGTGAGCAGCTGCTGCTCAACCGGGGAGTCAGTCCGCTCAATCTGATGTCGGTGGAACGGATGGATCAGGTGGTGCGCCAGCTCATCATGGCCCGTACCGATCTGGTGGCCGGCAACGAGGTGATGCTGTTTCACCAGCTGAAAGAGCTGGGCTTTAAACCCGATGATTTTGTTACCGTGGCGGTACTGGAAGAGCAGGACAACTGCTTTGCCTTCAACCCGCAAGCCGACAAAAACGAGGTTGCCAGAATCCAGCAGGCGCTCGACAAGGTCAGACAGGGGGATGAGTTCAAGCGGCTGATCGCCCGCTATGAACACCTTAACCCCCCCCACAGCGCCGACAGCCAGCCTACCCACATCGAATAGCCCCGCAGCCCGCCACCTGGCGGGCTCTTTACTTCCCTTTACCCCTCTTTGCTGACAGCCGCAGGCGCCGTAATGAGGTGATTGAGGAAGAAGCGGAACAACTCGGCCCGCGAGCGCAGATGCAACTTGGCATAGAGGTGCTTGCGGTGATTCTTCACCGTGCCGCTGCCGATGCCGAGCGCACCGGCAATGGCCTCGGTGTCGAGCCCCTGCAACAGCAATCCCGCCACCTGACGCTCGCGGCGGGTGAGGCTTGCCCCCCCCACGCTGGCGATGGCCTGCTCCACGGTCGCCTTGAGATCGGCGCCACCCGGCAGCGCCGGACTCTGGGCCAGCAACGCGGCTCCCTCCCGCCAGTGCTGGCGGCACAGCGAATGCACCAGCGGAAACAGCGCCTCCAGCCTGGCCAACTCGTCACGGCTGAGGGGGCTGCGCTTGTCGAGTCGCCCCAGAAACAGCATCAGGGTGAACCCGTCCCGCACCGGCAGGATCAATCCTACCTCCTCCTGCCAGCCGGTGGCCTGATAGAAGTGGTGGCGATACTCGGGATCTAGCCGCCCCCGCGACACCTGCGCCAGCGTCCAGACCCCGGCCTCCAGACCCTGTTCCAGCGCCTGCATAAAGGGATCCTGGCTGAAGTGGCGGGTGAGGTAGCGATCAAACAGCAGCGCCCGCTGGTGGTGCAGGTTGTCATAGAGGTAAACGGGGCGCTGCCCCACCCCGAGCAGCAGGGCACAGTCGAACGCCACCTGCTGCTGGATGAGACGCACCAGTGCCGCCGGAAAGGCGCTGCCGTGCAGGGCATCGACCACCTCGGTCATGCTGCGGGTCAGGGCATCTGTGGCAAGAGTCTGGATCATGGGCGCTGGTTCATGGCGATGGCTTCCGGGTGGCGGGCAGGCTTCCCGCTATGGTTGTGCGATGGTCACACGATAGCCGGATGCTAGCACGAGAGTGGCAAAACTGTCCCCTGGGGGACATATTCGGCGCAGGCCGGAGCGGCGAGGATGTGGGCTTTTCCCCTTGCTGTTGGAGAACCCATGATCAACCCCCACCTGCTCGATGAGCTGACCCGACGCGGCCTGGTGGCCCAGAACTCCGACCCGGCGGCGCTGGCCGACCATCTTGCCACCCCGCGCACCGTCTACTGCGGGTTCGATCCCACCGCTGGCAGCCTGCACATCGGCCATCTGGTGCCACTGCTGATGCTGCGCCGCTTCCAGCTGGCGGGTCACACTCCGGTGGCACTGGTGGGCGGTGCCACCGGACTTATCGGCGATCCCAGCTTCAAGGCGACCGAGCGTAACCTCAACAGCGCCGAGACGGTGCAGGGCTGGGTAGCAAGTCTGTCGGCCCAGATCAAAGCGCTGCTGCCAGCGAGCGAAGGGCTGGCGGCGCCGCAACTGGTCAACAACGCCGACTGGATGGGGCAGATGTCCGCCCTCGATTTTCTGCGCGACATCGGCAAGCACTTCTCGGTCAACGCCATGCTGGCCCGCGAATCGGTGCGCCAGCGGTTGGCCCGCCCGGATCAGGGCATCTCGTTCACCGAGTTCTCCTACGCCCTGCTGCAATCCCAAGACTTCGCGGTGCTCAACCAGCGCCTCGGCTGCACCCTGCAGATCGGCGGCAACGACCAGTGGGGCAACATCACCAGCGGCATGGATCTCACCCGCCGCCTCAATCAGGCCCAGGTGTATGGCATGACGCTGCCGCTCATCACCAAGGCTGACGGCACCAAGTTTGGCAAGACCGAAGGCGGCGCTATCTGGCTCGACCCGGCGCTCACCTCACCCTACGCCTTCTACCAGTTCTGGCTCGGCACGGCGGACGAGGATGTCTACCGCTTCCTACGCTACTACAGCTTTATGCCGCTGAGCGAGATTGATGCACTGGAGGCGGAGGATGCAAAGCGGCAAGGGCGCAAACTGGCCCAGCAGGTGTTGGCCGATGAGCTGACCGAGCTGGTGCATGGTAAGGGGGCGCTGGCAGCAGCGCAGCGCATCAGCGAGCTGCTGTTTAGCGGCGAGGTGGCCCGCCTTGGCGAGAGCGATCTGGCCCAGTTGGCACAAGATGGCATGCCAAGCTGCCGTATCGAGGGGGAAACCGATCTGGTGACCCTGTTGGTAGAGAGCGGTCTGGCCAACTCGAAGCGGATCGCCCGCGAGCTGCTGGCGGCGGGGGCCATCAGCCTCAACGGCGAGATCCGCCGGGATGAGCCACTGACGACGGCTGACCGGCTGTTCGGCTGCTACCTGCTGCTACGCCGGGGCAAGAAGCAGTACCGGCTGGTGATGTGGCACTGATTCCCGCTTGGTTGGGGAGGCATCACAAGGTCGCCTCCCCGCCTCAACCGCTGGCCAGGGATGGCCACAATCTCTTTTGAATCCCAACTTGCGATCCCCCTCACAGCCCGCTTCTCAAGCAGCCACCATACTGGCACCGGCGAACATGGAGTCCGCCCCACCTCACAACCCCTTACAAATCGACAAGGATGCTGATGATGAAGAGATGGCTTCTGGTGCTGCTCTGCACCCTGCCCATGCTGGCGCAAGCCAGCGGATATACCCAGACCCGCTACCCCATAGTGCTGGTGCACGGCCTGTTCGGCTTCGACAAGCTGCTCGGGGTCGACTACTTCTACGGCATTCCGCAGGCCCTGAGCCGCGATGGCGCCAAGGTCTACGTGGCTCAGGTATCTGCAACCGCCAGCTCCGAGCAGCGGGGGGAGCAGTTGCTCGCCCAGATCGAACTGCTGCTGGCCGCCACCGGTGCCGAGAAGGTTAATCTGATCGGCCACTCCCACGGCGGCCCCACCATTCGTTATGTCGCCTCGGTCGCCCCCGAGCTGGTCGCCTCCGCTACCAGCGTGGGTGGGGTGAACTACGGCTCCGACATCGCCGATCTGGTGCGCACCAATGCGGCGCCCGGCTCGGCCGCCGAGAAGCTGGCGGCCGCCGCTGCCCACGCGCTCTCCGGCGTCATCTCTCTCCTCTCGGGGGGAAGTCAGCTGCCGCAGGATCCGGTCGCCGCGCTCGATGCCCTCACCAGCAAGGGAGCCAACCAGTTCAACCAGCGCTATCCGGAAGGGCTGCCCAGCCAGTATTGCGGCGAAGGGCCGATGCAGGCGACCAACGGCGTCTACTACTTCTCCTGGAGCGGACGCGGCAACATGACCAATATTCTGGATCCGGTGGATCCGGCGCTGGCGCTGACCGGTACCTTCTTCAAGGAGCCCAATGACGGGCTGGTCGGCGTCTGCAGCAGCCACCTCGGCAAGGTGATCGGCACCGACTACCGGATGAACCATCTGGATGAGGTGAACCAGTCCTTCGGCATCCACCACCTGTTTGAAACCGACCCGGTCACCCTCTATCGCGACCATGCCCACCGCCTCAAGGAGCTGGGACTATGAGGATCGTCACCCTGCTCGCCGTCCCCTGCGCCATCGCCCTGCTGATCGGCGGCGTGCTGCTCTGGCCGGCAGCCCCGACTGCGCAGGTGGCACGCCAGCAAGGCGTACCTACCGCCAGCAACCATCACCACGATCCCGTGCAGGAGGCCGCCGACGAGCTGCAGGGGCGTTATCGCACCTTTATCTCGGCCCAAAGCAGCCTGACCGTGCCCACCGATATCACCCTCGCCAGCCTGCAAATCCTCTTCGACGAGCGGGAGCAACTGCGCCAACAGAGCTTCACCCCGACCGAGCAGGAGCAGCTGTTTGCCGAAGATCGGCTGATGGAGCAGTGGACCCTGCGCCGCAAGGCGCTGGCTGAAGCAAGCGATGCCGACAAGCAGGAGTTGGCCAGCGAGCTGGAGCTCTGGCTGGCGGCGCAGCCCCGGTGGTTTCAGGAGGCCGAAGCCAACGGCCGCCTGCTGGGCGAGCTGCAGGCGCTGGAGCAGATGGAGCCAGCCAGACGGGATGCCCTGTTGCTGGAGAAGGCAGGGCCGGAAGCGGTGGATAGGATCCATCAACTCGAACAGGATCGGCAGGGATTCAAGGAGCAGCTCAATGGCTATCTGGCCGAGCTGGGGCAATTACCCGCCAGCGCCAGAACCGAACAGCAGCAGGAGCTGCTGGCCCGCTGGTTCGAGCCACAGCAGTGGCGACGGGTCGAAGCGCTCACCCGGATGAAGCTGGGGGAGTAGTAAGCCAATGACAAGGGGCCCGCGATGGGCCCCTTGTTGTGGTGCGTTTATTGCGGCTTGTTGGTCGCCGGCAACGGCTGCCAGGTGAGGCGAGTCACCTGATTGCCCTGCACCTCGCACTTGAGGCTCAGCTCCTGCCAACCCTTCTCCTGACGCAAGGAGACATCGCCCGCGATGCCCTGCTCGCCAATCTTCAGCTTCTCCTGCTCGAAGATCACCTTGTCGCCACCAGCCAGCTCCATCAGCTTGCCGTTGCAGAGCCTGTGGGCGAGCTCCGCCCCCTTGAGCTTGACGCTGCCCTTGGCGGCCTTCTGTTCGGCAGCGCCGGGAGCAAAGAGCTTGCTCAGCTCGGCGGCCCGTTTGGTTAGCCACTCCTGACGCTGCTGCATGCTCATCTTGCTGACGAACTCGGCTGGCTGACCCTTTTCGTCCAGCCATTGGGTCAGCTTGCCACTGTCGTCAAAGGCGAACTGGGCGGCGGGCTCTTTGACCCCGAACAGCTTGCCCCCTTTGAAGTAGTAGCGGCTCTCCCCCTCCAGCTTGCCCAGCTCGTTCATGATGGGCACGGCGATGATGACGGGGGCGCCATCGACCCAGGCCTTGATGTCGACGCCGTCGTGGCTGAAGAGACGGGTATCGAGGGCACTGGCGGCCCCCTTTTCCATCAGGGAGAACTGTTCGGCAAGAGTTGCCGCCAGAGACGGCAGGGAGCAGAGCCCCAGCCCCAAGCCGAGGCTCAGAGCGATCACGGTATTGCGCATATGTGTCCTGTGTGTTGGCCGAAAGGCCCGGGTTAACTCTCTATCAACCAGGCCCGCAGCCCCTCCCGGTGAGTCTCGCTCAGAGGGATGGATTGGCGTGCCCGATAGTCAAAATGGATCAGGGTCGTCTCGCCGGTGACGGCCAGCTCCCCCTGCTGCCAGGCTTCCTGCCAGATGGTGAAGGAGCTGCTGCCAATGCGGCGCACGCCGGTCTTGATGGTGACCGGCTGGCCGTAGAACAGCTCCCGTTTGAACTGCACCGTGTAGCCCGCGATGATCAGGTGCCAGTCATGCACATCCAGCTCGGGCGAAAAGATCCGGAACAGGGGATCCCGCGCCGACTCAAACCAGACCGCCGGCACCGTATTGTTGATATGGCCGAGGGCATCTGTCTCCTGAAAGCGGGGTTGGATCTGCATTTCCAGCATGGCTGGTGACTCCTTGTCGTTGAACCGCGCTCAGGCTAACGCGCCCCGCATCAGGACTCAAGCTCCCCGCCATCGCCCTGTGCCTGACCAACCAGCTCGGGTCGCAGCCAGGCGCTGCGAAAATCGAACCAGCCGAGCGCCGTCATCCGCACCCCGTGCACGCCGGTACGGCTCTCCAGCTCAAGCCAGTGGTGAAACAGCGGCACAAACCAGCCCTGCTGCTGCACCCTGGCCATCAGGGCGCGCGGGCCGGGTTCGGCGCCGCTGGCGCGCCACTGCGTCAACCCCTGCCACAACGGCAGCTGGCTGCCCCACACCCGGCGCAGCAGCGGAGTGCCCTGCAACCAGCCGTAGGGGGCAAAGGGCCCCTCATGTTCAAGGTTGAGGGTACCAAGCCAGAGATCCACATCCTCATCCTCGCCACTCACCCAGCGACCGTAATCAAGGGTGCGCACTTCCAGCTCAATTCCCTGCGCCCCTAGCAGATCGGCCATGGCACCGGCACACTCATTGAACTCGATATGCTGGTTGAAACAGGCGAGCACCAGCCGCTGTGGCAGGCTCTGTGGCCGAGGCTGCGGCGGTGGCAGCGTCTCACGCCAGTGGGGCAGCATGCCGAGGGCGCTGGTCCAGCCTCGTTGTAGCTCGGGGGCAACCCGTGCCATCAGGGCCACCGGACTGAGCAGCTGAATGATCCAGTAGCGCAGAGCAGGATCCTGCAAGGCACGGGAGCGCTCGTCCTGCAGCAGGAAGTAGCAGCCCGATTCGAGCTCCGACTCGCCACGCATGGAGCCAAGCTCGGGGCTATCACGACCCAGCTGCAGGTGGCTCTCCAGCCGCTCCGCCAGCTCCGGCAACATCCAGATGTCGATCTCGTCGAGCAGGGCGCGCAGGCCGAAGTAGTCGTCAAAAGCGGCGAGGCGCAGCTGCAGCGGATCGTTGGCGATCACCCGATAGGGGCCGGTGCCCACCGGTTGCAGGGCAAACCCCCCCTCTTCCTTGAGCTCGCGCGGCAAAATGGCCGCCACCGGCTCGGCCAGCAGGTCGGGCAGCAGAGGATCCGGGCTGTCGAGATAGAGATCCAGAGTGCGCGGCCAGGGGCTCTCCAGCCGCGCCAGATGGGCGAACAGCGGGCGATCCCGCAGGGCCAGCAGACTCTCCATCACATCCTCCACCACCAGCTCTCGACCGTGGTGAAAGCGCACCGCCGGGCGCAGGTAGAAGCGCCAGTGACAAGGGCCGACCTGCTCCCAGTGGTGAGCCAGATCGCCCTCGATTTCCCCATTTTCCTCATTTCGCCGGGTGAGGCCGTTGAAGATCTGGCGGCTGAGATGCACCTCCGAGCGGCGCATCGGGCCGGTAGGCAGCAGCTGCGGCAGCGGCCGGTAGTAGGGCACCCGCAGGATCTGACGCCCCTCGCGGGTGGCCTGACCGAGCTGTTCGAGCAGCAGCGGGGTGAGCAGATCGAGGCGATCTTCGGCCAGTCGTACCGCCTGCGCCAGCTGGCCCTCACTGAGCAGATCCCGCAAGCGGCGCCGGGTCAGGCTCTCCTGACTGTCGAGCAGGGTGAGTCGGGAGCGCCGCCCCCGCCCCGCTTCCGCCGTCCAGTTGAGCCAGCCCTGATCCTGCATCCGCCGCAGCAGCAGACGGGCGTTGCGCGGGGTGCAGCAGAGCAGATCCGCCACCTCGGCGAGGCTGAGCTCCCGCTCATCGCAGCCAAGCTGCTGGGCGAGCCGTTGAAATTGCTGGTAGAGGCGACCGGTCGGCATAAAAGAGGAAATCATTCATTCAAAAGTCATCAGTTTTTACTTCCGCATTTTAACTCAATACTGACGATGACGCTGAGCAACAACATAAGGAGCCTCACCATGAACCATCACATCGAGCCCAAACCGAACCGGATCCAGCAGATCCTGCGCCGTTACTTCAAGCGGATCCTGCCGCGCCCGCTGCCACTTATCGAAGATCCCATGCAGCAGCTCAACCGCCTGATGCAGTGGGATATGAACCAGATCGACGACAAGGAGTATCGCCGCCGTCTCTGAGTGCGAGCCGTGCCAGCCAATCGGGATGCGCATCCCCTGCGGGAGCAATTGCTTTGCCGGATCTTGCTGTTTACATCGGCCACGGGCCTGATAGATTGGACGTCTATCCATCTATAACTGCCATAAGCAACATCCAACAAGGAGTGTGTGATGAAAGATGCGACCCTGGCCCTGCACCACGGCTTTACCAACGACCCCACCACCAAGGCCGTTGCCGTCCCCATCTACCAGACGGTGGCCTACGAGTTCGAGAGCGCCCAGCACGGGGCGGATCTGTTCAATCTGGCGGTGCCGGGCAATATCTACACCCGCATCATGAACCCCACCAACGATGTGCTGGAGCAGCGGATGGCCGCGCTGGAAGGGGGGATCGCCGCACTGGTAGTCTCGGCAGGTTCTGCCGCCATCACCTATGCCATTCAGGCGCTGACCGCAGCCGGTGACAACATCGTCTCCACTCCCCAGCTCTATGGCGGCACCTACACCTTGTTCGCCCACATGCTGCCGAGTTTCGGGGTCGAGGTGCGCTTCGCCAGGGATGACAGCGCCGAAGCCATCGCCGCCCTCATCGACGACAAGACCAAGGCGGTCTACTGCGAGAGCATCGGCAATCCGGCGGGCAACATCGTCGATCTGGCCGCGCTGGCCAAGGCAGCCCATGCCCGCGGCGTGCCGCTCATCGTCGACAACACGGTCGCCACCCCGGTGCTCTGCAAACCGATCGAACATGGCGCTGACATCGTCGTCCACAGCCTGACCAAATATGTCGGCGGCCACGGCAACTCGCTGGGTGGCGTCATCGTCGACTCGGGCAAGTTCCCCTGGGCGGATCACGCCGAGCGCTTCCCGCAGCTGACCAAACCCGAGCCCTCCTACCACGGAGTGGTCTATACCGAGGCCTTTGGCCCGGCTGCCTTTATCGGGCGGGTACGCACAGTGCCGCTGCGCAATACCGGCGCAGCGCTGGCGCCGATGAACGCCTTCCTGCTGCTGCAGGGGTTGGAGACCCTGAGCCTGCGCATGGAGCGCCACGTCGACAACGCCCTGCGGGTCGCCAACCACCTCAAGCATCACCCCAAGGTGGCATGGGTCAGCTATGCAGGTCTGCCGGGTCACCCGCACTATCTGCTGGCGGAGAAGTACATGGCCGGTCGCCCCTCGGCGATTCTCTCGTTCGGCCTGAAGGAGGGTTATGAAGCAGGCGTGCGTTTCTACGATGCGCTCAAGATCTTCAAACGGCTGGTCAACATCGGCGATGCCAAGTCGCTGGCCTGCCACCCCGCCTCCACCACCCATCGCCAGCTGAGCGAGGAGGAGCAGGCCAAGGCAGGAGTCAAACCCGAGATGATCCGGCTGTCGGTCGGGATTGAGGCGATCGAGGACATACTGGCGGATCTGGATCAGGCGCTGGAGGCATAAGTCAGTCAACGAGAGAGAGCGGGCATCAGCCCGCTCTTTTTTACTGCCGGTGAACCGCCCCCCTCGCCCGCTCGTATACCCGATCCTGCCATCGAATCGAGGTCGTTATGATAGTTCTGCACCACCTGAACAAATCCCGCTCCCAACGCATCATCTGGCTGCTCGAAGAGCTGGGCCAGCCCTATGAGATCAAGGCGTATCAGCGCGATGCCACCACCTTTCTGGCACCGCCCGAGCTAAAAGCCATTCACCCCCTCGGCAAGTCGCCGGTCATCGAGTTCGACGGCCGGGTGCTGGCAGAATCGGGCGCCATCACCGAATACCTGATTGCCCGCCACGCTCCGGAACGGCTGGCTCCGGCCACCGACAGCACGGAGTATGCCGAATATCTGCAGTGGCTCCACTTCGCCGAGAGCTCGGGCATCCTGCCGCTGCTGCTGGATATGTTCGTGCGCAAGGATGGCAGCCCGATGCGCTTCCTGCCGGACTACGCCAAGGCGGAGTGTGCCAAGGTGCTGGGCTATCTCAACGATGTGATGGCGAATCGCCACTATCTGGTGGGGGATCGCCTCTCCGGCGCCGACATCATGAACTCCTTCCTGGTGGATCTGCTGGCACAAAGCGGCCAGCTGGCCCACTTCCCGCACCTGCAAGCCTACTGGCAGCGCCTCAATACCCATCCTGCCCGCCAGAAGGCCATGGAGCTGGAACGCGAGCTGGATCAACGCCCCTGACCGAACAGCCACCATGTAAAACGCCCCGACAGTCGGGGCGTTTTTGTTATGCAGGCAGAGCGCGGTTTACTTGGCCAGCGGCACCTTGTCGCGGCGCGACTTCCACCACCAGCGCAGCCGGATCTGGGAGATCAGCATCCCCGCCAGCATCAGCGAACAGCCCGCCACCGTCTGCTCATCCAGCGTTTCGCCCAGCAGCAACACGCCACCCACGGCGGCGAAGACGGTCTCCAGACTGAGAATGATGGCGGCATGGGCCGGATGGGCACCGCGCTGCCCCAGCACCTGCAGGGTATAGCCAACCCCCACCGAGACCAGACCGGCGTAGAGCAGCGCCTGCCAACCGGCAACCGCCCCGGCCACCGTCGGCGTCTCGATGATGAAGGCGGTCACGAGGCTGAGCAGACCGCACACCACAAACTGCACGCAAGCCAGCTTGATGGGGGCCACCCGATTGGAGTAGTGATCAACCAGCAGCAGATGGATCGCCCAGAACAGGGCGCCAATCACCTGCAGCAGATCGCCAAAGCCGATGGAAAAGTCATCCGTCACGCTCAGCAGATAGAGACCGGCCAGCGCGATAAGCGCGCCAATCCAGGTGTTGGTGCCGGTCTTGTGGTGCAGCAGCAACCCCAGCACAGGCACCAGAATGATGTAGAGCCCGGTGATAAAACCGGCCTTGGCGGCCGTAGTGTAGAGCAGCCCCACCTGTTGCAGGGAGGCGGCGCAGAACAGCACCAGTCCGGCCAGCACACCACCGGTCAGCAGTTGGCGATGATCGCCCGTGACGGCAACAGGTTGTCGGGATTTGAGCCACCAGAGCAGCGGCAGCAGAGAGAAGGCGCCGAGCAGAAAGCGCAGGCCATTGAAGGTGTATGGTCCCATATGATCCATCCCGAGACGCTGGGCGACAAAGCCCATGCCCCAGATGGTGGCAGCCATCAGCAACATCAGATTGGAACGCATGATGATTCATCCTTAAATCAGCGTTTTGCGGGTTATCTGATCCAAGATACCCGTCTCCCCACCCTCTTGTCTTTATGGCAGTGGATGTTTTACCAACAGGGCGAAGAGCAGCACCAGCAACATGTTGCCACGCAGGATCCAGATCACCCGGAATTGCTGCTGGATGGAGATCATCGGCGCGCGACCCAGCCGCAGGGAGCGGCGCCAGCGGTAGAAGAGACGGCTGGGGTAATCGAGCGACCCGACGATCACCAGAAAAAGCAGGGTCTGCATGCCGTGAGCCGGGTGGGCAAAGAGAGCCGCCAGCGAGCCGGCATGTTCGAGCGCCAGCAGACAACCGGTGGCAAAGATGCCGAACAGGGCCAGTGCCGAGACCCCGTCCACCACCAGCAGACGGCGCACTCGCACCATGTTGAGCCCTCGGCGAAAAATGAGGTATTCGATGCACAGGGCGAGCAGCAGCAGAATAATGCTGCCGTCATGGAGATGGCAGAGCAGAGAATGATTGAGCATCAGCAAATTCTCACTTTCTGCCTTTAGACGAGCAGAGCGGCATCATATATGCTGGTCTCACTCGAGCTGAAAAGGATCTCTTCATGCCCCGCGGTACGTCCAGGAATACGTGGTCATTAATCTCCCGCATGCGGTTGGGCCTCCTCCTGCTCTTTATCCCTGTTTTACTGCTGGGCAGCATCTACTACCTGCATATGGAGCGCACCCTGCGCAACGAGCAGGAACAAAACCTGGTGGCCCGCAATACCCAATATCTGCACACCCTGCTCGAACCCTATCTGGAGACGCTCAAACGCCAGTTTACGCTGATTTACCAGCAGGTAAATTATCAGGACTTCATTGAGCCGACCATTCGCAACGGCGAGCACTATCTGCAGGCGTGGCGGGCCTATCACAAGGTGATGGAGCTCGACTATGTCTATGTCGGCACCGAGTATCGCAAGATGCTGATCCACCCTGCATGGCAGGCTGACGAAAGGTTCGATCCCCGGGTTCGCCCCTGGTACAAGCTGGCGGCCAGCCACCCCGGCCAGATTGTCTTTACCGACCCCTACTACGACTACACCCTCGGCACCCTCACCATGGCGCTGGCACGGGTCATCCTGACCCCGGACGGCAAACGGGTCGGTGTGCTCTCCCTCGATACCCAGCTCACTCCGCTCGCCAGCTGGCTCAACAACAAACGCGGTGTGGATTATCACGACGGGCGGGGTTATCAGATGCTGATCAACCACGAGGGGCTGGTGCTGGCTCACCCGGATCGCGCCCGCGTCTTCAAACCGCTGGCCGACCCCGCATGGCTGACACGGATGAAGGGCGATCAGGGCTTCTTCCTCGATGAGGCGAGCGGCCAGATGGTCGCCTACAACCGCATTCCCGAGCAGCGCTGGGTTCTGCTCAGCGTCGAGCCTACCGCCAGCATGGAAAGGGTCATCGACAGCGTCTCCGTCAACGTGCAGCTGATGATCGGCGTTGCCTGCGTACTCTATCTGCTGCTCGCCATGCTCTGGTCACGCTACTTCCGCCGCATGCTGGGCGAGATCACCCTGCTGATCCGGGCCAGCCGCTCCGGCGGTATCGCCTACAACGGCCGCCGCATGCTGGAGCTGGCCAAGGTCTACGAAGAGATGGATGCCGCCAGCCAGGACTTCGCCCAGATCCGGCTGCAAGCCAATCAGGACAAGCTCACCGGCCTCTACAACCGCCGCTTCTTCGACGAGTGCCTGCAACAGCAGATCAAGCAGGGCCAACCCTTCGGGCTGGTGATGTTCGATCTCGACAACTTCAAACGGGTCAACGACACCTTCGGCCACCAGACCGGTGACGTGGTGCTCAAGCGGGTGGGCAAACTCGGCATGCGACTGTTCCACGACTGGGGCTGGTTCTGCCGCTATGGTGGCGAGGAGCTGGTGCTCATCTTCCGCTACGGCGAGGATCAACCCATGCTCCCCTCCCTGCTGGAGACCTTCAGGATCGGGGTGGAGCAGCTGGAGTGGCGCGAGGTGGATCTCACCATCACCATCAGCGGCGGCGTCGCCTTCAGCAAACCCGGTATGTCTGGCAAAGATCTGATCGAGCTGGCAGACAACGCCGTTTATCGTGCCAAGCGGGAGGGGAAAAACCGCATCTGCTTCCCGCAAAACGGCGAACAGACAGCGCAGCCGGATGAACCGCGTCCCGCAGACAAGGCGTCTGATGAGGAGCCGCTACGCGCCAACGAGGCATGACAGCCAACAGCAGCGCTCAGATAACAAGAAAGAGGCCTTCCGGCCTCTCTCTGTTTTCATCACCACTTTTTCATCACCACCAACTGGCACTCAAAGCTGGCGCTGCCACTCCAGCACGGGCCAGCCCAGCTCCTCGGCCTGCTGGCGCAGCGCAGGGGCCGGATTGACCGCATGGGGATGGCTCACCGCCCGCAGCATGGGCAGATCATTGTGGGAGTCGCTGTAACCAAAGCTCCCCTGCCAGAGCTGTTCCCGCCCGGCAAACAGCTGGTTGATGCGGGCCACCTTGCCCTCGCGAAAACTGAGGGTGCCACGGGTCTGGCCGGTCAGCATGCCGGACTCTTCATCGAGCAGGATGGCGACACAGTGCTCCATCCCCAGCATCCGCGCCATGGGGGCCACCAGATGTTCGCCGGAGGCGGAGATGAGCACCAGCTCGTCGCCACGCTGGCGGTGCCACTCGATACGTGCCAGCCCCTCTGGATAGATGCGCTCGCGCAGCACCTGCTCGGCAAAGCGGCTACAGAGCGAGTCGAGCCACTGGCGCGTCTTGCCCGCCAGCGGTTGCAGGGTGAAGGCCATGTACTGGTGCATGTCCATCTTGCCCTGATGGTAGAGGGACATCATCCCCTGCTCCTCGGCAATCATGCTGGCGGGGGCCAGCTCCTCGGCCACCATGTACGCCAGCCAGAGGCTGGCGGAATCCCCGGCAATCAGGGTCTCGTCCAGATCAAACAGTGCCAGTGCCATGGGCGCTCCTCGCAGTGAAAATGGAAATGAAATGCCGCCTCATGCTACCTCACAGAGCTGATCCCGGGCCACCACCAGCGTCACGGCGCGCCCCACCGGCAGCAGCTCGCGGGCCGAGCGGTTGAGGCAATCTACCGTCAGTACGCCTGCCTCGCAGGTCACTTGATAGCGGATGACGTTACCAAGCAGCTGTTGCCCGCTGATCACCCCCGGCAGGTTCGGCTCGTCGCTGTGAGCGCCGGCCGGCAGCAGGGAGAGGGATTCGGGTCGCAGCGCCAGCTTGCCCTGAAAACGGGGGCCAAACAGCGACTTGCCCTGCTCGGCGCCAAGCAGGTTGTAGTTGCCGATAAAGCTCGCTACAAACTCGCTGGCGGGACGGGTATAGATCTCCTCCGGTGTACCGCTCTGGACGATGGATCCCTTGTTCATCAGGAAGATCCTGTCCGACATGGTCAACGCCTCCTCCTGATCGTGGGTCACGAAGATGGTGGTGAGCTCGAGGCGCTGCTGGATCTCGCGGATCTGCTGGCGCAGGCTGCGGCGGATGCGGGCATCCAGCGCCGAGAGCGGCTCATCCAGCAGCAGGATCCGCGGCTGCACCACCAACGCCCGGGCCAGCGCTACCCGCTGGCGCTGGCCACCGGAGAGCTCGGCCGGATAGCGGCGCTCGAAACCGGTCAGCTCCACCAGCTCAAGCGCCTCCTGCACGCTGGCGGCGAGATCCCGCCCCGGCTGGGGCTTCATCTTGAGGCCGAAGGCAACGTTGTCCCACACCGTCATGTTGGGGAAGAGCGCATAGCTCTGGAACACCATGCCGATGCCCCGCTTCTGGGGCTCCTGCCAGGTGATATCTTCACCGGCCACCCGCACCTGACCGCCATCCACCGGGGTGAGCCCGGCCAGCGCCCGCAGCAGGGTGGATTTGCCGCAGCCGGAGGGGCCGAGCAGGGTCACCAGCTCCCCCTTGCGAATGCCGAATTCGATCCCCTCGAACACTCTGGTATCGCCGTAGGATTTGTGCAGTTGATTCACTTCTAGATGGAACATGTTGATTCACCGATGAAATCTGTTGGCCGCCCAGGTGAGCAGCAGGGTCAGCAGGAAGTAGCTCATCACCAGCGCACTGGTGAAGTGGCCCGAGGTGGCGCGCATGTTGTAGAGGTAGACCTGCAGGGTCTCGTAGCGGGTGCCCACCAGCATGTTGGCAAACACGAACTCGCCGAGCAGGAAGGAGAGGGAGAGAAACAGCGCCGCCAGCAATCCCTTGCGCAGGCAGGGGATCACCACCAGCAGAAAGGCGCGCCGACTGCTCGCCCCCAGCAGGTGGGCGGCATCCATCAGATCTTTCAGCGGCACTCCTTGCAGGCTGTTGGCCAGCGCCCGGTACATGAAGGGGAGCACCACGGTAAACCAGGTGCCGATCAGGATCCACGGCGTGCCGATAATGGGCAGAACACCGTCGGCATAGATCTGCAGCAGCCCGACTGAGGAGACCACAGGCGGCACCGCGAAGGGGAGCAGGATCAACAGGTTCATCCAGGGATCCAGCTTGGGGAAGTAGTAGGCCACCACCAGCACAGTCGGCACCAGCACCAGGGTCCCCAGCAGCAGGGTGGCGAAGCAGACCAGGAGGCTGCGGCCAAACGCTGCCAGAAAGCGCGGATCGCCCCACAGTTTGAGATACCAGTCGAGGGTGAAGCCGTCCGGCAGCAGGGTCGCCCCCCAGCGGGTGGAGATGGAGTAGAGAAACGTGGCCAACAGCGGCAGCAGCAGGGTGGCGACCAGCCCACCCAGCACCCACTTGGGCCAGCGCGGCGTCAAATCATGCATGGGATTGCCCCTTGTTCACATAGCTCTTTTTCAGCAGCCACTGGTTGGCGGCCGTCACTACCCCCAGCAGCACCATCAGGATCACCGCCAGCGCCGCCGCCATATTGGGCTCGAGGAAGATATCGCCGGAGACCAGACTGGCCACCCGGATGGTCACCAGATTGAAGTTGCCGGTGGTGAGGGCATAGGCGGAGGCATAGGCCCCCACCGCGTTGGCAAACAGGATGATCAGGGTGCCGAGCAGGGCTGGAGTCAGCACCGGCAGCGCCACGTGCCAGACATACTGCCCCTTGCTCGCGCCGAGCAACGCGGCCGCTTGCGGCCACTCATCCTGCAGCGCATCGAAGGCCGGATAGAGCAGCAGCAGGGCGAGCGGGATCTGGAAGTAGGTGTAGATGAGGATAAGGCCGCTGCCCGAGTAGAGGTTGAAGCCGTCGATCAATCCCCAGGATTTCAGCAGCAGGGTCACAGCACCGTTGATGCCGAGAATGATGATGAAGGCGAATGCCAGCGGCACACCGCTGAAGTTGCCGGTCATGGTGACAAAGGCCAGCAGCACCCGCTTGACCCGCTCGCCGCTGTGGCGCAGCGCCGCCGCCCCGAGGGTGCCGATGGCAAGCCCCGCCAGACTGGCGATACCAGCGATGCGCAACGAGTTGCCGAACGATTGCAGGTAGAAGGGGGAGCTCAAAATCTCCCGGTAGTAGTCGATGCCCCAGCCATCCGTGGTTTGGAAACTGCCCACCAGCACCCACACCATGGGGGCAAGCTGGAACAGGATCATCAAGAGGATAAAGGGCAGCAACACCAGCGCGGGCAGCCAGTGGCGACGCACCTTCTGCTTGGTTGCCACAGGTTGATCCTCGAGGATCTCGGTGGTTGCAGGCATCATCAGTGCACCTCGCGCATAAAGGCCGCCTTGAGCAGCGGCGGCGCTGCCGGCTTGTCGTGGGAAATGCCCAGCAGATCGGCCATCAGGGCGCAGAGCTGGGTCTGGGCGATCACCACCCCATCCGGCCAGCGCTCGACGAAGGCATCGCCAAACAGCCAGAGCGGCACGGTGCGCTCTTCCGGCAGGGTGCCGCCGTGGCTCAGGTCGTTGTTCATGCCGTGATCCGAGGTGACTACCACCTGATACCCCTCCGCCAGCCACTGGGGCAGCAGGTCGGCCAGCAGGCTGTCCATGCGGCGCGCCTGATTGCGGTACTGGCGGGAGTCGAAGCCAAACTTGTGGCCCGCATCGTCCACCCCCATCGGGTGGATCAGCAGAAAATCAGGATCGTACTGGCTGCGCAGCCACTCGCCATCCATCAGCAGATGGCTGTCGGGGTAGTTGTCATCCCAGTAGAAGCAGCCGTGCTGGATCGGCAGCTGCTCATCGTGGGTAAAGCGATCGCGGGCCGCCAGCCAGGGGCTCTTGTTGTAAAGCTCGCTCACCCAGTAGTAGGCCGCCGCTGCGGTGCGTTTACCCGCGGCGCGGGCCAGATGGAAGATGGAATCATGCAGACTGAGGCGACTCACCCCGTTGTGGGTGATGCCGCTCATCACCGGCGGCACGCCGGTCAGGATGCACTCGTAGAGGGGTCGGGAGAGAGACGGCAGGGCAGCATTCAGGGTCGTATGCAGGCCACGCCCCGCCTCCACCATGCCACCGAGGTAGCCCATGGTGTGGGCTACCTCGGCTGCCAGACCATCCACAAGTACCACTATCACCTTGTGTTGCACTGGATTCCCTTACTGCATGTTGATCATGACGGTTTCTTGCCACTGACGCGGCAGGGCTTTGGAGCTCTGCTCCCAGGCGGCGTGATCTTGCACCGGCTTGGCATTGGCGTACTGCTCGGCCGGCAGCAGCTTGGCCTTCACGTCATCCGGCAGCGCAACGTTGCTGCGGATGGGGCGAGCGTAGCCACGGGCCAGGTTGATCTGACCGGCATCGGAGAGGATATATTCCCGCGCCAGCTTGGCGGCGTTGGGGTTCTTGGCCCACTTGTTGATGATGGTGGTATAACCGGCGATGACGGAGCCGTCGCTCGGGATCACCACATCAAACTTCTTGGGGTCGATCTGGTCGCGGTAGTTCAATGCGTTGAAGTCCCACAGCACACCCACTTCCACCTCGCCCTTCTCGATGTTGGCGATGGTCGGATCGTTCAGGGAGAGACGACCCTGCTTGGCCAGCTGGCCGAACAGCTCCAGTGCAGGTTTCAGATTCTTCTCGCTGCCGCCGGTGGCATAGGCCGCCGCCAGCACGCCGTTGTTGGCCTGGGAGGCTACGCCCACATCACCCAGGGTCACCTTGTAGTCGCCACCCAGCAGGGATTGCCAGCTGGTGGGGGCCGCCTTGACCAGATCCTTGTTGATCAGGAAGGCGATGGTGCCGGTATAGGCCAGCATCCAGTGACCGTCCGCATCCTTCGCCCAGTTGGGAATATCAGCCCAGGTGGAGGGCTTGTAGGGCTGGGTGACCCCCTGCTTGACCGCAACCGGGCCGAAGGCGCCGCCCACGTCGCCGATATCGGCGGTGGCGTTGGCCTTCTCGGCGGCGAACTTGGCGATCTCCTGCGCCGAGCTCATGTCGGTATCCTGATGCTTGATGCCGTAGATGTTGCCCAGCTGCTGCCAGGTATCCTTCCAGTTGGCCCAGCTGTCGGGCATGCCGATACTGCTGAGCTGCCCTTCACCGCGAGCGGCCTTCTCAAGATCTGCGATATTTTCGGCAGCAAACAGCGGTTGGCTGATGGCCACCAGAGCCAGTGCACTTGCGATCACGCTTTTCATCATCCCATCCCTCTGGACTAGGTCAGTTAAGGTTCGAGAGGGATGCTAGAGGGGAAATATGACGGTCGCGGGGCGCTTTGATGGCAGTTTGATGACAATTTCCCTGTCATGTCGCTGTCATCCGCAGCGGTTACAACTCTGAACCCAAGTGAAGCTGGACTACTCCAGCAAGGGTTGAACCAACAAGGGCCAGGCCAGCCCGCACAGCCAGAATGAGCGACAGGGACATGAGCGTGATTGAACCGAGATTGAGCGAACGGCTAGCGGCTGAGGGCCGCGCCTCCAAGTGTGAACAGATTTGCCAGACCCTGCGCCGCTATATCGGCAGCGGCCAGCTGGCGGCGGGGCAGCAGTTGCCCGCCGAACGGGCCCTGAGCGAGCGTTTTGCCACCACCCGCATCACCATCAAGGAGGCGCTATCCAGCCTCGAGGCGGATGGCCTTATCTACCGGGCCGAGCGGCGTGGCTGGTTCGTGGCCCCACCCCGCCTCACCTACGATCCCGCCATCCACACCCACTTTCACCAGTGGATCGGCGAGCAGCAGCGCACCGCCGAAACCCGGGTGCTGGCCCACGGCAGTGAGCTCGCCAGCAGCGAGCTCTGCCGCTGGATGGGGCTGGATCCTTTTACGCCGCTGTATGAAATTCGCCGCCTGCGCCTGATCGACGGTCGCCCGGTGCTCCACGTCAGCCACCATCTGCTGGCCAGCCGCTTTCCCGATATCGCCAGCGCACCGCTGGCCAGCTCCCTCACCGAGCTCTATCAGCAGCGCTATGGCATAGGCCAGGGCGGGGCGAGTCTCGAGATCACCCCCTCGGCGGCGCGCGGCGCCATCGCCCGCGCCCTCAATCTGGCGGAGGGGAGCGCGGTGCTGCGGCTGGTGCGGGTCAACTATGACGAGCGGGGCGCTCTGGTGGACTGCGATATCGAACACTGGCGGCCGGATGCGATCCGTATCTGCCTCGATACCCGGGCATTGCAACCGGCCACAAGCAGATCGCAGACCGTTCAATTCACGGAATAACCAGACATCAACAGAGCGGATCCCGCAGGATCCGCTGGGATCAGTTGTCGATATTGGGGATCATGTCGTCAAAGCTCTGATAGCCGCAGTCGGCCAGTTGCAGCGACATGGTGTAGGTCTTGCGGTGCTCCTGCTGGCCGATGGCGGGGCGGTTGAGCTTGAGCTCCTGATGCCAGTACTCCTTCATCCGCTCGATCAACCCCATCGCCTCGCTCTCGTTGAGATGGAGCTGGCAGAGCGCCAGATAGTTGTTCGACTTGTGCATGTTCTCCACCAGATACTCCCCCAGCATCGACATCGCCTGGCGCGCCTGCTGGCGGGCGAAGCGGCTGTGCTGCTCGAAGCTGATCCGCTCGCTGATGAGGAAGTGGTAGCTGTTGTCGATGCCAAGCTGCAGGATGCCGAGCTTCTCCAGCTTGCGCAGATAGAGGTAGCAGGAGGCATCGGTCAGGCCGTACTCCCTCTTGAGATCGATCAACGTCTTGTCGCGCCAGAAGATGTTGGCCAGAAAGGCGTAGAGGCCCGGCTCGTTGTGAAACGCCTCGTCCTGCTCCTGAGTGAAGACGGCGCGCCGGCTCTGGGCATCCTGAGTGCGCTCCAGCAGCTCCTCGAACGAGAGCCCCACCAGATGGCAGATCTCCAGCAGGGTATCGAACGGCAGGGAGGGCTTGTTCATCATCCGTTTGATGGTGGCAATGGAGACCCCCATCGCCTCCGCCAGCGTTTGATAGCGGATCCCCTTGTCGGTCAGGGTCTTCTTCAGGGTATCGAGGATCTGGGTGGCCAGGGTCTGGCTGTAGCTCACGGGACTCATCCTTGTAGTTGCATCGTGACTGCATGGTTATGCCGCAGCGGGGTCGCCTCTATTTTTACCGCCAAGGCTCAGATATTGACACCAAAAAGATGGTGGTCGCCCATAACCGGCTGAAATGGCGCCGAGGCCTGACCAGTTCCGGTCAACGGTCGCAAAATCTGATACCTGCCAGCGCATATCCTTGAACCGGAAAACATTTTGCTAGTGCTGCATAGCTCATCACGCATACTTTTGTCGTATCGAATTCAAGACCCTTCCTGGTTTAGAAATCGATTGTTTGCTTCCAAATTTGTATTTTTTAAACCGCAAGGTTTTTCCTTTTTCCTGATCTTGAGCGGCGCTTGCAAAAGCACCGCTCTACTCTTTTTTGCGCCATGAAAAACGCCTGCCACAGGGCAGGCGTCAGCAGATGGCAACCCAATCAGATATAGCGAATGGCCGTCAGCGCCATCACCACCGCCATGCTCGCCATCATGGGGACGAAAGTGCGCTTCACCACATCCACCGGGCTCAGGTTGGCGATGCCGGAGACCGTGATGATCACCCCCGCCACCGGCGAGATGGTGCGGCCAATGCCGGCCGCGAACAGGATCGGCACCAGCAGCAACAGCGGGTTGATGTCGAACTGGCTGGAGACCAGCGGCACGATGGGAATAAACGCCATCACCGGGGCGTTGCCCGAGCCGGTGATAAAGGCGGTCAGCAGGATAAAGAGCGAGAAGACCAGCGACAGCCCGAGCGGGTTGAGCTCGAACGACTTGGCCAGATCGATCAGCTGGGTGATGGCGCCGATATTGGTGAGACCGGCGGAGAAGAACTCTGCCGCCAGCATCAGGGTCAGCACGCTGCCGAAGATCATCCCGGTGCCGGTCAGCCAGGCCTCGAAGTTGGCGAACGCCTTGTTGAGGGAGCGGTAGCGCAGCGCCTCGATGATGATGCAGAGGGTCATGGTCGACATCATGGCCACCGGAATGGTCATCTTGATGGCGCTGACAAACAGCTCGGAGAAGCCGAACAAAAAGACGAAGGGGATCACCGGCAGCAGGGCGTAGTAGCCCGGGGTGTTCTCGTGTTTTGCCTCCAGCTCGTGCAGATATTTGCCCCGCTCGGCGGCGGTATCATGGCCATCCTTGCGGTCGCAGTAGCGCTGCCACGCGATATTGACGAAGGGGATGATCACCAGCAGCGCGATCTGGAACAGCAGCTGATGGTTCACCACGAACGGCATCACCTCGATATTGATCGCCTTGGCACCGATCACCGCATTGATCTGGCCGGGGCCAAACTCCCACGCGGTGGGGATGACGATGGTCGCCACCGCCGTCTTGGCGCTGATCCCGGCGTTGCGCAGCAGCGGATAGAGGGTGCCCATCAACAGCAGGGAGAGCGAGGTCGCCCCGGTGATAAAGACATAGAGGATGGAGACCAGCAGCAGGATGATCGCCAGCAATACATAGGGGTTCTTCAGTGCCATGATGGGGCGGGAAGTGGCCTTCACCAGCGCCGCCGAGGCGCCGATCTGGTTGAGGTAGGTGGCCACCCCGGCAATCGCCACCAGGGTCAGACCGGTGGAGGCGAGGCGGGAGTTGGTCACCATGGCGAACTTCTCCCACAGATCGAAGAACCAGAAGCCCTGACTGTTCTCGGCGGGCAGGATCGGATTGATCCCCGCCCACTGGGCATACGCCAGCAGCACCAGACCCGCGGTCAGCAAGGTCGCCTGCGGATTGAACCGCTTGAGCATGGCGTAGGCGACCAGCCCCACCACCACCAGAATCAATATTGTCGACATATTTATTATCCTTGTTGCAGCACCCGTGACGACCCGATTACATCTGATTGTTATTTCTCATAATCGGGATTCGGCAGCGTATCAGCCGCCCCCGGCAAATTGAATTGGTCGGTGTGACCAACACCGCAATAATAAAGATTTAATCAATAGCGAATCGCTCGAAAAAATATTGCCCTAACACACTCCGGATAATCAGAATGTGGAGCCCTTCAAAGTTGTCGTCAGGCCGCTGTGCGCCCCCTCATAAAATAGCGACTCACCCTGCCCGCCCCCTTTTTTCGTCTCACCCATCGGCAAACGGCGCCGTGGCCAACCGGCCGGTCGGGTTCAGCCCGGTCGTCCCTTGTTCCTCCCGGGGCAGCCAGAGCGCAGATGAACGACCTGCAGCAAAAGCGACCATTAGCGAGCAAAAAGACAGCAACAAAGAGAGTCAAACATCGCCTTTTGCAGATAAAAAATGCAACCAGCCAAAAAATTTTGGCCACCAGCGACGAGATCAGACCGGTCAAAATAACAACAAAAAGTTGGCAATCGGCCTCATTTACAACTGATTAATCATCATTCAGTTTGCAATCAGATGCCCCTTGCGGAGCGAAAAAGAAACCCAAGGGATATCAACCCCCTCCGGCCGATCGGCCAGCAAATAGCCCGGTTACGGTTATTTCGTTTATTTTGGTAATTTATAAATAAAGTGATAACTCTAAATTAATCATTAATTACCAAGTTATTGTTTGTGCCGATTTTTATTTGCAGCAAATCACAGCCGGCACACGGGTTGTTATTGAAAAACGAGCTGACTATACTGCGCCGCCTCGAATACAGGAGTGCAGGAAATATTAATAACTTTCATGGATGAAAGAGTTCAATCACACGCAGTTCACACATCAGGACAGATAATCCATGAACAAGTTTAACAGTGCAGTTGCCCTCTCCCTGCTCGGTCTCACCCTCAGCGGCGCCGCGTGTGCCGAGGGCTGGTATCTCGGTCTGGATCTCACCACCTCCAAAATGGATCTGGATGGCGTGGCCCAGCGAGCGCACGACGCCAACATCATCGACGACCAGCTCGACGGTGGCAGCCTGATCGTCGGCTACCACCTCAACGACTGGCTGGCCATCGAAAGCGGTCTGCATGCCCAGCGCATGAGCCAGCTGATGTGGATCACCAGCCCGGGCCTGACCGGCTTCACCGACACCACCATCGACACCCGCAGCATCAGCCTGGCCGCCAAGCTGAGCCAGCCGCTGGCCTGGGGCTTCAGCGCCTACGCCAAGCCGGGCGTGGCTTACACCAGCACCGAAGTCGAGATGATCGGCAACGGCACCATCCTCGGCATGAGTGTTCAGGGTCGCCGCAGCGAGACCAAGGGCACCGTTCACCCCAATCTGGAAGTGGGCATCGACTACGCCTTCAACGACCATATCTCCGCCGGGATTGGTTACGAGCGCCAGTTCAACGCCATGACCCTGGGTGACGATCACTACTCCCTCGACACCCTCAAGCTGGGCATTCGCTACCACTTCTAAAGCGGCCGCGTTCCTATGCAAAAGGGCCGCAGGTTTCACGCCTGCGGCCCTTTCCATTTGCCATCCCGCCCTCAGCAGATCCGGTTCTTGCCCTGCAGCTTGGCCTGATAGAGCGCCCGATCGGCGCGCACCATCAGGCTCTCCTTCTGCTCATCCTGCTCATACTCCGCCAGCCCGAAACTCAGGGTCGCCGGGCCGTGAGGGCAGATCGTCTCGCGCTGCAACAGCAGCTGGAACTTGCTCGCCACCAGTTGCGCCTCGGCATGGCGAGTATTGGGCAGCACCACCATAAACTCGTCACCGCCCCAGCGGGCCAGCAGATCGATCTCGCGAATATGGCGGCGGATCAGCGCCACTATGTTGATCAGGGTCTGATCCCCGGTGTGGTGGCCATAGCTGTCGTTGATCTGCTTGAAGTTGTCCACATCCATGGCGATCACCGTGAAGGGCTGATGGAAGCGGCGTGCCCGCTCGCACTCCAGCTGCAACGCCCGCTCCAGCCGATAACGGCTGGCGGCGCCGGTCAGCGCATCGGTCTCCGCCAGCAGGCGATTCTCGTCCACTTTGCGTTGCAACTCCTCGTTGAGCCGCGCCAGCTCGGCGGTGCGCTCGGCGATCAGCTGCTCCAGCGAGTGGTTGCGCCGCTCCAGCTGCTCCTGCAGCAGCTTGCTGGCGTGGATATTGCGATGGGCGCCGATCATCCGCGCCACCGAGCCATCGGGATTGCGGGCAATAATGTGGCCGCAATCCTCAATCCAGAGGTAATCGCCATCGCGGGTGCGGCAACGATACTCGGCGCGATACTCATGGGCGCTGCCATTGAGGCAGAGATCGAACTTCGCCATCACCGCCGCCATATCGTCGGGATGGATCACGCTCTCCCAGGTAAAGACGGTATTGCCGAGGGAGTGCGGTTCATAGCCCAGCATCTGATACCAGCCGGGATTGCGATAGACAAAGCCGGTATTGGCATTCCAATCCCAGATGCCGTCGCTGATCACCTCCAGAATCCCGTGTACCACAGACTCGCTGAGGTCTGAAATCCTGACCGGATCACTCTCTTTGCCCATATGAGGTCATCCTCTCTTCTTGCCTGCGTCACTCTTGCTTGCCCACCAAACGGCGTTGTCGAGTCGGCGTGAAGCGCTACCTTGGCACACGGCGAAAATCCTGTCAGCCAGAATGCCACTCTCCCCCTGCTGTCCGGTTATCGGCTGCTCGCTCTGCATGATAAATGGGCCGTTCAGGGCGTCAGCAAGTGTGGCTCAAGTGCAGCCCATTTGCTGACCAATACCCAGAGGCAGCCGTGATGGGGAAGAGACAGAAGGGAAATAGGCAGAGCGTCTGCGCAGGGTGTAATAAGCGAAGCGCATTACACCTTTTGCCAGCTCAATATAAGCGGTGCAATTCACTTCGTTCTTTGCACCCTACCCGCTGAATGCTCCCCTCACCCAGCCCTCTCCCGGAGGGAGAGGGAATAAAGCAGCATCGGGGATATGGCGTTGGCAATCGAGTGTATATCCACGGGACCAAATCTCCCTTCTCCCCTTGCGGGAGAAGGGTCGGGGATGAGGGGAAGGAAAAAGCAAAATGTCGGCATTAGGTGCGGCAATGTGCAAACAGGTACACCTGTGCTTTGACGTAATTAAAAACCGCCAGCCGTATAACAAAGACTAAAGCCAAGTATCTTACTAACACAGACGGTATCTACCAACGCCCAATAAATCAGTAGTGTGAAATATAAAAAGCCCCCCTTCTCCCATTGCCAGATAGAAGGGAATAGAAAAGATATTATGTGGTTAAATGTTTGACACTTTTCAATTAAGTCCATCCAGTATTATTACTTCTTATCATTGACCCAACATTCATAGTAGTCAATGGTTAACAGCTGTCCAACCAACTCATTGAATTCAGTTTTTGAGCAACATGAGCTTACTAATTCCTCAAAGCAAAGATGCTTACAGTATTTTGTGAGCGTTGGATAACCATGTTGATGCCAGTTTGCTTTTACTCTTTGGCGAGATATTAATCCCCATTCTTTAGAAAGAGTGAATTCCTGGTCTTGGTAAGTGACTGATAGTGGCTCACCAACACACTGAGACGGCAGTTTTCTGTCCAAAATTGAAATCATACTACCAGCAATTCGTCTACCTGAATGAGAAGTTGTGCAAGTTTGAGTAAACCGTTTCGTAAATTCGTTTTTGGATAGCCGATCCAGCCCTAGCTTAGCCTCAATAGGAAAGCATCTCATGGACTTTAAATCTAATATAGATATATCGACCTTATGAACACCATCAAAAATCAAACCGGCACAAGGATTAAGGCGAAGTTCTGGTATAGCTATAGAGAATTCAATATCCACCCCGGAGATTTCTTTTAAAATAGCCTGCATGGCCACATTTTTGTTTAATAATGTGCAAATTAACCCCTCACCTATATGAGATAATTCGACCATATTTAACCCCCCACCAACCAACAAAAATTATAAATAACCCAACCCAGTAAAAATTTCCCCTAAAGGATTAAACCCATAAAAACTTAGCCATCACCTTACCGCCGCCATCGCTCACTCTCCCAACCTCTCCGCCAATCCGGAATAACGCTCGGTCTTTTTCCTGACCGCTTGTGCCAGCAGGGCGCGATCGCCATAGAGATCGAGCCGGGCCTTGGCGCGGGTGATGCCGGTATAGACCAGCTCGCGGGTCAGCAGCGGGCTGGGGCTGTCGGGCAGCACCAGCACGGTATGGGCAAACTCGGAGCCCTGGGATTTGTGGATGGTCATGGCGTAAACCGTCTCGTGGGGAGGCAGCCGACTGGGCAACAGGGCGCGCAATGTGCCGTCCGGCTGCTCAAACCATACCTTTAACCGGCCAGTTTCGTCGGGCAGGCAGAGCCCCATATCGCCGTTGTAGAGGCCGACCCCGTGGTCGTTGCGAACCACCATCACCGGGCGACCGGCATACCAGTCGCCATCGCGGGCAATCAGCCCGGCCCGTGACAGGGCCAGTTCCAGCCGTTCGTTAAGACCCAGCACCCCGAACGGGCCATCGCGCAGGGCGCAGAGGATCTGGAAGCTGTTGAATGCCTTGAACACGGCGGCGGGCGCTTCACCCGCGCGGGCCGCCGTCAGGTAACTGCCGTAACCGGCGACCCCCTGGGCAATCAGGGCGTCGTAGGCCTCCCCCGCCCAGGGGTGCAGGCTGATATCGGCAAAGCCCATACCCCAGACCGATTCCACCGCCGTGGCATCGCCGCTGTTGCAGGCGCGCGCCAGCTGACCGATGCCAGAGTGCTGATCAAAGCGCCAGCTCTTGGCCAGCAAACAGAGGCTGTCACGCACCGGTGCCCCCGCGGGCGTGCCCTGCAAGCGGTAACCGGTCTGACGGGAGAGCCAATCCGCCTGCGCTGGGCTGATCCCCTGTTCGATAAAGCTGCAGATATCGCCGAGCACGGCCCCCGCCTCCACCGAGGCGAGCTGATCCTTATCGCCGAGCAGGATCAGGCGGGCGTGGCTCGGCAGTGCATCGAGCAGCCGCGCCATCATCGGCAGGTCAACCATGGAGGCCTCATCCACTACCAGCAAGTCGAGGTGCAGCGGGTTGCCCGCGTGGTGGCGGAACTGGCTGCGTCCCGGAATGACCCCGAGCAGCCGATGCAGAGTGCCCGCTTCGGTCGGGATCGCTTCGACCCACTCGGGGGGCAGATCGAGGGCCTGCAGGGCAGAGCCGATACTCTCTGTGAGGCGCGCCGCCGCCTTGCCGGTGGGGGCCACCAGCCGGATCGCTGGCGCCTTGCCCGCTTGCAGGCCGGTCTCCACCAGAATGGCGAGCAGTTTGGCGACCGTGGTGGTCTTGCCGGTGCCGGGGCCACCCGAAATCACCGCAAAGGGGCGCGCTGCCGCGGTGGCCGCCGCCAGCTTCTGGCCGTTGCAGCAGAGCGCCTCGGGCACCAGCGTATCCAGCTTGCTTAAGTCGCTCGCAGCCTGGGCGCTGGCCAGTAGCCCCTCGATAGCGAGCCAATCCACTTCATTGGGGAACACCAGATCCAGATACTTTTCGATAAAGTGGCGAGCCGAGAAGTCGGGGGCGAGGCGGGCTTTGAGCAGCGCCGCGAACACCAGCCCGTAGTCGCGGGCAAACAGCCGCGACAGAGCCGGGGCTATCTCCGGCCATTCGGCTCGCTCGCTCAACGCGCGCAGATGGCGGGCTACCCCCTGCTCATGATCGTGGTAGCGGGTGAGGTAGAGCCGCCCGTGCCACAGCCGCAGCGGCCAGCGCGGGGCAAGCCCCTCATCCTGTTCCGTACCCACGAGCGGGCTTGCAGCAAACAAGGCGGGCCAGCGGGCAGGATCCGCCAGATCCAGCAACAGCTCCCGGCTCTGCTGGGGATCCAGCCCGAACGGGCGCAGTGATCCGGCAGCGAGCATCTCCAGCGGCAGACAGACATGGCCGCGCCCCAGTTCGAAGCAGGTGAGCGCCGCCCCCAGCACCAGCTCGGGGCTGCCGCCAAGGTCGGCCACCAGCCGGGCAAATTGCAGATCCAGCTGGCGGATGCGGCCAGCCAGCGCCAGTGTTTTCAACCGTTCAACCATCATTGCGCTGGCTGCGGTGCTGATCATGGTGCCGCTCATGCCTCTACCTCGTTTAATTCTGTTGATGAAACACCGCCTGAGCGATCACCGTTTCTAAACAACTCATCCAGCCCCAGCACCAGTTCACGGCTCGGGCGGGTATGGAAAATCCCCCCCTGTGGCATGCCGCGCAGGAACAGATAGAAAACGCCGCCAAAGTGCTGCTCGAAGTCGTAACCCGGCAGGCGCAGGGTGAGCAGCCGGTGCAGCGCCAGCGAGTAGAGCTGGTATTGCAGGTCGTAGCGGTGCTCGGCCATCGCCCGCTCCAGCGCCGGACGACTGTAATCGGCGGGGCTCATGCCGAGGTGGTTGGATTTGTAGTCGAGCAGATACCAGCGCCCCTGCCACTCGAACACCAGATCGATAAAGCCCTTGAGCATCCCCTGCACGGTGGCAAAACTGAGCGGCTTGTTGCCCCGCGACAACGGGTCGTGCTGCTGGCAGAGGGCGGTCAGCGCCGGTGCCGTCACCCGCCCCATGGGCAGGAAGAACTCCAGCTCCACCTGTTTGCGCTCGGCACTCAAGTCCCGTAGCCGCACCGGCTCGCCAAAGCCAGTCTCCAGCGGGGTATCCAGCACCGCCTCCACCTGCTGTTGCAGCACGGGAGCCCAACTCTCGTCGAAGCCGTCTTGCAGCAACAAACTGGCGATATGCTCTGCCAGCGGCTCGCCAGCGGCGCTTTGAAAGTCGATGGTCTCGAACAGGCTGTGCAGCAGGGTGCCGGGGCGCGCCCCTTTCGGGAAGGTGAAGATGGAGGGCTGGGGCGCCTCGTCCGGTTGTTCCGCCGCCAGCGCAGCCGCCTCGGTCACCACCTCGTCATCGAAGCCGGGATTGGCCAAGACCCCCTTGCTGTGGCCGTGACCCTGCGCCGCCAGCCCGGAGTAGGAGCTGATCCACCAGTCCCGCTCAAGGGAACCGGTAAAGTGGCGCACCTGCGGCTCGCCCAACTGCTCCTCCTCTGGCGGCAACGGGGCCGGACGGGTGAGCGAGGGCTCACCGACGGCCACTCCGGGCAGCGCCTGCGCCAGCTCGGTCAGCGCGGTCGCCAGCGTCTGTGCATCCCCCTCTTCGCCCTTTTGCAGCAGGTAACCGATGGCGGTGTGGTGCAGGTCGGTCTTCTCCGACTTGCCCGCCCCCGCCCGCACCGGCGCCAGCCCCAGCCAGGTGGCGTAGACACCCCGGGTCAGCGCCACATAGAGCAGCCGCAAATCTTCGGCAAGGCGCTCCCTGTCCGCTTCGGCGAGCGACGAGTCGGCGCCGGTCAGATCGAGAATGGTGCGATTGCCCGCCTCGTCCGCCTCGTGATAGAGCGGGGTCTCGGCGGTTCTGTGGCTGCAGATAAAGGGCAGGAATACCAGCGGGTACTCCAGCCCCTTGGATTTGTGGATGGTGACGATCTGCACCAATTTCCGCTCGGATTCGAGCCGCAGTACCTGCTCAGCATCCTGCCCGTTGGGGCGGCTCACCGCCTCCCCCAGCCAGCGCAGCAGGGCATACTCCCCGTCCAGCTCGCTGCTCACCTGTTGCAGCAGCTCGCCAAGATGGAGGAAGTTGGTCAGCCGCCGCTCGCCATAGGGACTCGCCAACAGCGAAGAGGCGAGATTGCGCCGGTGCAGCAGGGCCCGCAGCATCGCCAGCACGCCGCGGCGGTGCCAGATCTTGCGGTACTCCATAAACTCCTGCACCGCGCTCTCCCACGCTCGCTCGTCGCTGGCCAGCCCATCAAGCGCCTTGGCGTCGAGATCAAACAGCCCGGTCGCCAGCGCCGCCCGCAGGCTGCGCTCTTCGCTCGGGTTCTGGCAGGCGTGCAAAATCAGCAAAATCTCCCGCGCCTCCGTCTGCTCCAGCACGCTCTCACGGTTCGACAGATAGACGGAGGCGATGGCAAGCCGTGCCAGCTCCTGCTGCACCAGCTTGCCCTCGGCGCCGGTGCGCACCAGCACGGCGATATCCCCAGCCTTCACCGCCTTGTCACCGATCAATGCCTTGCCCTCGCGGGCCAGCGTCAGCAGGCGGTGGATCTCGGCGGCGGTGGCGCGGGCCATCTTGCTCTGGTAATCCCCCCGATTGAAGGTGGGCTGGCCGGTCAGCTGCCAGCAGTGGAGCACCGGCGCAGTAGCGCCATCGAGCAGCAGCGCCTTGCTCTTGCCCTGCGCCTCCACCGGCAGGAAGGGGATATCCGCCTCGTAGATAAAGGGATCCTTGGCTCGCTCGAACAAGCCGTTGACCGCCCCCACCAGCGCACTGCTGGAGCGCCAGTTGCGCCCGAGGGTGTAGTGGGCGCTCACATTTCGCCGCGCCTGAATGTAGGTAAAAATGTCGGCGCCGCGAAAGCCGTAGATGGCCTGCTTGGGGTCACCGATCATCAGCAGCGCCGTGTCTGTGTGGCCGCCGTAGAGACGATGGAAGATGCGGTACTGCTGGGGATCGGTATCCTGAAATTCATCGATCATCGCCACCCGGTAGGTGGCGCGAATGCGCTCGCACAGCCGCTCGCCAAGGCTTGAGCCGAGCGCCCCGTCGAGATCTTTGAGCAGGTCATCGAACGAGAGCTGATGGGCTTGCCGCTTGCTGGCCTGCATCCGGCTGCGTACCACCTTGGCCGCCCGTTGCAGGATGAGATCGCGAATACTGGGGCGGCTCGCCAGCAGTTCATCGATTTGGCTGAACAACGGCAGGGTCGGCACAACGCCCCCCTTCTTGAGGTTCTCCTCCAGCACCGTCTGGCCGAAGCGCTCCAGCTCCTTGGGAATGGCGTAGCCGCTGCCCTCGTCCTGCGCCCAGTCGGCTATCTTGGCAAGCCACCCTTCGTAGTTCTTGCCGGTGTAGCGGCTGATCTGGCCGTCGGTCTGGCGGCGGATCTCGTCCACCTGCGCCAGCCATTCGCTCTTCACCGCCGCGATGCGGCTCATGGCCGCCTGATGGCGGGCGGCAAGGGTCTCGTCCCCCAGCACGGGGTGGATCTCCAGCTCGCTGTTGTCGAGCCAGCTGCCCATCTCCCGCAGCAGGGCGGCGGGGCTCGGCCAGAGCGCGCGCACCGCGCTGGCAAGAGCTTTATCCACCGGATAGAACTCGGATCGCCAGTAGTCGCTCACCGCCTGCAGCCTGAGCTGGCTATCGTCGGTAAGAAATTCGGTTTCAAAGAGGGCGCCCGACTCGAAGGCGTTCTGTTTCAGCATCCGCTGGCAGAAGCCGTGGATGGTAAAGACCGCCGCCTCGTCCATCTGCCGCTCGGCGGCCAGCAAGCGGCGGGCCGCCAGCTCGTGATCATCCACCTCGGCCAGCAATTGGGCCAGCAAGTCATCATTGCTATGGCCGCGCATAAAGGCGAGGCGCGCCTCGTGGATGCGACCGCGGATCCGCCCGCGCAGCTCGGCGGTGGCAGCTTCGGTAAAGGTCACCACCAGAATTTCGGTCACTGACAACGGCCGTTCATGGGCGCTCGGCTGACCGGCATCGGCACCCTCTTCAATGAGCGGGCCGTGGCCCAGCAGCAGGCGCAGGTAGAGACCGGCGATGGTGTAGGTCTTGCCGGTACCGGCGGAGGCCTCGATCAGTCGTTCACCATGGAGGGGAAAACGCAAGGTATTGAGCGGGTTAGCCATTATTTCAGCTCCTCCAGGGTCTTGAGCAGCGGGGTCAGGTGTTCGCGGGCCAGCGCCTGCAACTGCCCCAGCACCTCGTCATCAAGTTCGGGGAAGCAGCGGGCAACATAAACGTCTTGCCCCTCCCCGTTGATCATCCAGCCGCCGTTGAAACGGGTGAGGGCCGCCTTGTCGGCCGCCTCCGGCTTGTCGGGATCCTTCTCGATCGCCTTGAGCCAATCCCAGGCGGTGTTGGGGAAGAAGGGCAGCGGCCGCTTCATCCCCTGTGCCCAACACGCCACCAGCGCCGCCAGCTTGGGCCGCGCCTCGTCGGCAGCGAGCGCAGGCAGTCGCAGACTCTGTTTGGCATCGAACAGCAGGGTGTCGCCGGGGGCGCCGCTCAATGAGAGGCAGAGGTGCTGGATCCAGCCCAGCAGCAGATCCTTGCCGTTGAAGCTGCCGGGTTTGACCACCAGCAAGCGCCCCTTCTGGGTGTCGATCCACCCTTGCAGCTGGCCCTGAGTGAGGGAGATATCGATCTCCACCGCCTGCTTTTCTGACTCATTGGCCGCAACCCATGGCCGCAGCCGATCCGCCAGCTTGCCCATCTCGGCATCCAGATCGTCCAGCAGCAGGCTGCCGAACCACCCTTGCGGCAACAGGCCGGTGAGCTGCAACCGCTCGCGACGCTCGGTACTTTCACCTTCCGCCAGATGGGCATCGAGCAGCAGATCTTTCAGCTGATAATGTTGCAGGCCATCCAGCTCGAACGGCTCGCTGTCCTCGATGTTGGCTTCGTTCAGCTCAAACCACACCTTGAGGCGGCGGTTGAGGAAATATTTGGTGGGCTGGCGATAGAAGCGCAGCAGCTCCGCCAGCTCCAGCCCCTGCTCCTTGCCCCATTCGGGAGGCAGCGGCAGCTCGCCGCTCTGGAAGTTGGCCGCGCCACGCACCGGATTGAGGGCGGGCAACCAGTCGGCGGCATAGGTAAAGAGGCGCGAACCCGCCTCCGGGTAGAAGTAGTTGCGGCTGTAGGGGGTGAGCGGATGCGCCACCATCAGGTGGTTGAGCAACCGCTTGCCGGAGGTTTCATCGTCCAGAGCCTCATCCCCCGCCAGCACGAAGCCCTGCCGCACATAGTCGATCAGCTCCGCCAGCAGTACAGACGGCACCTTGTCGCTGTTGTCCTGCGCGCTGAAGCCCTGATAGCTGATATAGAGCCCCTGCTGGGCGCTGAGCAGCGCCTCGAGGAAGAGGTAGCGGTCATCATCGCGACGGGAGCGATCCCCACGCCGCGAAGCTACCGCCATCAGGTCGAACCCCATGGGGGCCAGGGTGCGCGGGTAGACGCCGTCGTTCATGCCGAGCAGGCAGACCTGCTTGAAGGGGATGGAGCGCATCGGCATCAGGGTGCAGAAGTTGACCTGACCGGCGAGGAAGCGCTGGCTGGAGCGGGACTCCCCCAGCACGCTGCCGAGGTAATCCTGCAGCAGATCGGCGGTGATGGGCTGCTCGAAGCGGGCCTCGCAGAGCCGGGTCTGCCACTCGGCCAGCTGGCTGCGAATCAGCTGGAGCTGACGCTCTTCATCCTCGTCGGCCAGATAGAAGCGCTCCAGCAGCGCCAGCAGGCAGGCGTTCCACTCGGCTAGCGGCTGCGCCTGTTGCAGGCGGGGCAAAAACTCGGCCAGCGAATCGACGAACCAGGCGAGCTTGCCGAGCGCCAAGCCCTGCTGACCCTCGATATCGGCATAGGGCAGAATGCCCGCCACCGGCTCGCCATCCCCCATGGCAAAACCGAGCAGCATGCGGCGCAGGCCGAACAGCCAGCTGTTGCCGGACATGGGCGGCAGATCGAAACGGACGGGGTAGCCGTCATCCAGCCCCCAGCGGATGCCGGTCTCCTGCACCCAGACCCGCAGCTGGTTGAACTCGTCGTCATCCAGCTCGAAGCGGCGCAGCACGGCGGGCACCTCGAGAATGGCGAGCAGCTCCCCTGCCCCGAAACGGGCGTTGGGCAGCCTGAGCAGGGCGAGGAAGCTTTGCAGCAGCGGGCTCTCCTGACTCGCCGCCCGATCCGATACCGCAAACGGGATCTGGCCGCGCGCGCCAAACACCGCCTGAATGTAGGGGCCGTAGCTGTTCACATCCGGCATCATCACCACCACATCTTTCGGGGTGAGGGTCGGGTCCTGCTCGAACAGCGCCAGCAGCCGATCGTGCAGCACCTCGAGTTCGCGCATCGGGCCGTGGCAGGCGTGGATCTGCAAGGATCCATCCGCCGGATCGATCGGGCTCTTGTGATGGCTGCTGTCGAGATCGAACTGGCCGGCACCCCGTTCTGCCAGCTCCAGCACATCCTTCTGGATGGCATGCAGCAGCTTGATATTGCCCTTGCCATCCACCTCGTCGATATCGACGAAGGCCTCGATTTGCGGCACCTCCAGCTCCATCAGCTGATGCAGGTAGTCGCGCCCCAGCTTGCCCATGGAGGCGAGCAGCGGGTTGGCGGGGCCCTGCAATGTCTCGATATCGGTGCCGGGTTTGAGCTTGTTTTCGAGGCGCGCCAGGGTCTTGCGATCCAGCAGATCCCCCCAGTAGTAGCGGCAGGGGTTGGTGACGAACAGGTGCACCTCCACCTCCGGCCGGCTGCCGAGGGCCAGCAGCGCCTCCACATAGCGCGGCGGCAGCGCCGAGATACCGAACACAAAGACCCGCTGCGGCAGCTTGCCCGGCAGATCGGCGGTACGCTCCAGCTCGTGGATAAACTCCTCATAGAGGTTGGCGCGGTGGTAGCCGCTCGGAGAGAGCGCCAGGGTGCAGGCCACCAGCTCGCGCCACAGCTCGGGCTGCCAATCCTGACCGCTCACCCCAGCCAGCTCCTGACTCAATCCTTCCCCCTCTTCCCAACGGGCGATCCAGTCCGGCCGATAGACCAGATACTGGTCAAAGAGGTCCGCCACCTTCTGGCAGAGCTGCCACAGCCGCACCTGCTCTGGATCCTGGGCGGGATCCTCGTCCTCTCCACCGCCCAGATAGGCGGCGAGCGGGGCAAAGGCGGGGCGATCCAGCAAGGCAGGCAGAATGGTCATCAGCTGCCAGCTCATGGATCCCTTGTTGTAGGGGCTCTGGCGCGGCACGTCCGCCAGTACCCGGGTGAACATCTCCCAGATAAAGCTGGCGGGCAGCGGAAAGTCGATATTGGCGGCGACGCCGAAGGCTTTGGCCAGCTCCAGCTTGAGCCACTGGGCCATGCCCGGACTCTGCACCAGGATCTGCTCCCGATCGAAGGGGTGAGAGAGAGGGGCCTGCCGGATGCGGCTCACCAGCAGCTCTTTGAGCAGATCCAGCTGATTGGAGTGGTAGAGGGTAAACATGAGCAATTCCCGCCTGTGGATGAGAGGGGGCGAGGGAAAAGGCGAGCCATTTCCGTCACTTCACAAGAGAGGGAATTGTCGGGGATCGGGGGATAAGATGCAAAAGGCACTTGTGGCCAGCTGGTGGGCAAACCGCTGAACCATGAGGGGGGCCGCAGATTTGTGCAGCAGCCTCATCGACCCGGAAAACGCAGACAGAAAAAAGCCGGTGCAGGGCACCGGCCAAAAGGCATTGGAAAACTCAAACTGACTGGCTGTTACCAGTTTTTGCCGAGACGGGCATCCACACTGAAAGCCCCTGCTCCGGCTGCTGCCAGCGCCAGGAAACCACCGGCGACGGAGACGTTCTTCATAAACATCAGGATCTGCATCTGTTCGGCAGGCTGGTAGTGGAAAATAAAGGCGGCCATCAGGGTGAAACCGGCCATCAGTACCGACAGGCTGCGGGTAAAGAGGCCCAGCATGATGGCGAGGCCACCACCCAGCTCAAGCAGGATCACCAGCGGCAGGATAAAACCCGGCACCCCCATCGCTTCCATATAGCCCTGGGTGCCGGCGTAACCACCGATCTTGCCCCAGCCCGCAATCACGAACATCAGCGCCAGCAGTACACGACCCGCCAGCAGCGCTACATCTTTCATCTTGTCCATTTCACTTTCCTCGTTTAACTCGTATCGCCACTGACCAATCAGGGCAGGTCAAATAACAGGGCCTGAGTGGCACTTGTCGCAACCAACTCCCACCGGTATTCATCACGACTGAGTACCCCGTCGCCGGGTCGGGCAGCCAGACCGTTGGCGGTCAGCTCCCCTGAAATCATCTGCAGGTAGCCGTGTCGGCCAGCCAGTGCCCAGTCGAGCGTTTCGCCCGGGGCCAGTTCCAGCCGCCATACGCGGGCCTGCTGGCGGATCACGAAGGATCCCGCCTCGCCATCCGGTGACGCCACCAGCGTCATACCCGGTCTGGACTCAATTTTCTTCTGCTGATATCCGGGTGGCGTGCCGACTTCATTCGGCTCGATCCAGATCTGCAACAGGGAGAGGGGTTCCGTCTGCGAGGGGTTGTACTCGCTGTGACGGATCCCGCTGCCTGCACTCATCAGCTGGAAATCCCCTGCCGGGATCTGCTCGACATGGCCGAGACTGTCCTTGTGCTCAATGGTGCCTTGCAGCACGCAAGTGAGGATCTCCATATTGGCGTGAGGATGGGTGGCGAATCCGCCACCCGGCGCAACCAGATCCTGATTGATCACCCGCAGCACCGAGTGTCCCATCCACTCCGGGTCGTAGTAGTGACCGAAGGAGAAACTGTGGCGTGCGTCCAGCCAGCCGAAGTTGGCCTTGCCTCGCGCCTCTGCGGCTCTCAATTTCATCATGGTGTGCTCCTCATCTATCCGGGGTTCGGTTTAGCGATCTTTACCACCGCCGAGACCGAACGGAATGCGATACTCGCTGCTCTCGCCAGCCAGGCTGACAGTCAGGTTGCCCTGGGTGCGACCCGGGATCTTCACCTGCTGGGTGCCCATCAGGTTGGCGTGGACCGATGCCAGCAGATCGCCAGACTCGTCGCGCACTTCCAGCATCGGGTTGGCTTTGCCATCCAGCGCTGCGGTGGAGTGCCACTTCACAAACAGCACACCCGGGGTGGCGTTGAAGTCAGCCGGTACGGCAGCGTGGGCGAAACCTGTGGTCATCAGGCCTGCAACGGCCAGCATCTTGATTACGTTTTTCATGTTCATTCACTCTCTTGTTTTATATGTCATTGCCAAGGCCAGCTCGGCCAGAATCAATGCATCCATGCAAGAGGTCATTCAAATAGTGTGTTGTTCTTTCACCGACATCAGACATGCCGATTTGGCCTGTCACAGTGCGGAACTTCCCGCATATTTGGCCGCCAGACGTTCCTGCCTAAGCGATGATTGAATATTAAAGGTGCTTGGCTTAACTTGTTAGCGAGATAATCTGGCGAACATATTCAAAAAAATTGAAGGTGAAAGATGGCCAAGGAGTCGAACAAGGAACGCGCACTCACCCTGGAGGCAATCCGGGTGCTGGATGCCATCGACCGCCGTGGCAGCTTCGCGGCGGCGGCCGACGAGCTGGGCAAGGTACCTTCGGCATTGAGCTACACGGTACAAAAGCTGGAAGACGAGCTGGACGCCATGCTGTTTGACCGCAGCGGCCACCGCACCAAGTTCACCCCGGCGGGGCGCATGCTGCTGGAACGCGGGCGGGTGCTGCTGGAGGCAGCCGAACATCTGGTGGGCGAGACCCGGGCGCTGGCCCGCGGCTGGGAGACCGACATCACCATCGCCGTCGATGCGCTGGTGCCCTTGCAGGCGCTCTACCCGCTGGTAGATCGGCTGGCCGAGCAGACCGATACCCGGCTCAGACTGCGCGCCGAAGTGCTGGCGGGCAGCTGGGAGTGTCTGGAGGATGGCCGCGCCGACCTGCTCATCTCCTCCCTCAACCCGGATATTGTGATGACCGGCATCAAGCATCAGGTGCTGAAAGAGGAGGTGATGCTCTATGTCGCCCACCCCGACCACCCTCTCCATCAGGAGCCGGAGCCCCTCGCCGACGAGACCCTGCGCCGCTATCGCGCCATCGCCGTCGCCGATACCGCCCTGCGCAAGCCGGTGCTGACCTACCGCCTGCTCGACAAGCAGCCACGCCTCACCGTCAGCACCATGGCGGAGAAGCGCGATGCCCTGCTGGCCGGGCTAGGCATCGGCACCATGCCGCAGAGCTGGATTGAGGAGGACATCAAGGCCGGTCGGCTCAAGGTGATCAGCCCCGAGTACCGTCATCAGCTGCAGGTGGTGCTGGCTTGGCGCCGCGATACCATGGGCAAGGCCAAAAGCTGGCTGGTGCGGGAAATCCCAAAGCTGTTTCAAAACAGCGGCAATGAATAAGCGTCGTTTTGCCAGCGCCATTCGCCATGACAAAAAAAGAGGGGGAGCTACATGCTCCCCCTCTCTCATCTTCGGCACACCTTGTCAGGTATGGCTTACTGGTTCGCTTCGGCAAACTTCTTCATCGCCTCTGCGTGTTTGGTCATGCCGTCGGCACGCTCGTTGAGGTTCTTGATGAACTCTGCTTTTTTAGCCGGATCCTGAATGCGATCATAGCGTTGCTTCAGGTTGGCTTCGATCTGTTCCGGCGTCATATCCTTCATGCGCGCCATCTTGTCGTGACGGCCACCGTGGTGTTTGCCGCCCATCATGCCACCATCCATCGGGCAATCCACCATGGCACCGGGCTCGGGAGCCGGGGCAGTTTGCGTGGCGGCATAGGCGCCCAGCGGCAGGCCAAGGATCAGGGTGGCGGTCATCAGAGTTTTGGTCAGCTTTTTCATGGTCTATCTCCTGTCGGATGATTCGGGTTCGGCTCTCTCGCCTTGCCCTCAAGTAAACACCCGACCGGTGTCTGAACTTTGCCAGCATCGCCCTTTTTTGTAGCAGAGTGTGGCATCAGGCGGATCTGGCACACTTTGACACAAACCACGCAGCGTATTTTCGTATACTCGTGCCAACGCCAAGCAGGGGAGGTATTCATGAATCAGGGCAGCACCCACATTCTGGTGGTCGACGACCACAGCGAGATCCGCGATCTCTTGAAGCGCTTTCTGGAACAGCACGGCCTGCGGGTCAGCTGCGCCCGGGATGGCAAGGAGATGAAACGGCTGCTGGAGGAGCGGGAGTTCGATCTGCTGGTACTGGATCTGATGATGCCGGGCGAGGACGGTCTGACTCTCTGCCGCGAACTACGCGCCAAATCGAGCCTGCCCATCATTATGCTCACCGCCATGGGGGAAGAGACCGACCGCATCATAGGGCTGGAGATGGGGGCCGATGACTATCTGGCCAAACCCTTCAACCCGCGCGAGCTGCTGGCGCGGATCAAGGCGGTGATGCGCCGCACCCAGGCGGATAACCAACCCGCCGCCGAGACCCTGACCCGGGATCTGCGCTTCGATCGCTGGCTGCTCGATATCAATCGCCGCGAGTTGGTCGATGAGGATGGGGTGGGTCTGAGCCTCTCCACCGCTGAATTCGATCTGCTCAAGGTCTTTCTGGAACGCCCGCAGCGGGTGCTGAGCCGGGATCAACTGCTGGATCTGGCACGCGGCCGCGAGGCGGTGGCCTTCGATCGCGCCATCGATACCCTGGTGAGCCGGCTGCGCCGCAAGCTGGAGCGGGATCCCAAGAACCCGGAGCTGATCAAGACCATCTGGGGTGGCGGCTATATGTTCTCGGCCGATGTGACGCAGGTATAAGCGGTGAATGCATTGAAACGGCTATGGGCTCGCATGTGGCCCAAGGGGCTGACCGGCCAGATCATTCTGGTGGCGCTGGCGGGCTTGATCCTGATCCAGCTGCTCAGCATCCAGATCTACCGCTCGGATCGGGAGGAGGCTCTCGGCTTCGTCAATAGCCGCAACGCCATGCAGCGGATCATCTCGGTGGTGCGGCTGCTCTCCCTCTCTCCCCCCTCGCTCTACGACGAGATCCTCAAGGCGAGCCGCAGCGAAACCCTGCTGCTGCGAATTGAAGACGAGCCGATGCAGCCCGACAACCGCAGCCCCCGCTTCGAGCAGCTGGTGCGCTCGCGCCTTGGCTATCCCCCCGCGCTCACTATCGAGATCAGTGCCGAGCTGAAAGAGGATGCCCAGCGCAGCAAGGCCTGGGAGCACCATGCCCGCATGATGCGGGATCGCAAGGGGCCGCCGCCACCGCGGGACATGCGGCTCTACGGATCCATCGAACTGCCACAGGGTGGCTGGCTGCAGTTCAGCTCGCTGGTCGACAAGGAGGCCGGCAGCTGGTCATGGCAAACCACCTTCAACCTGATGCTGGTCGCCAGTCTGGTGATCGGGCTGATGGTGCTGCTGTTTCGTCGCGCCACCCGCCCCCTCAAGCAACTGGCAGGCAATGCCGAACGACTGGGGCGAGGGGAAGATATCGAGCCCCTGAAAGAGGAGGGGCCGACCGAGATCCGCGAATCAATCCAGGCCTTCAACCGGATGCACACCCGGCTCGACCGCTTCGTGCAGGACCGAACCCGGATGTTGGCCGCCATCTCCCACGATCTGCGTACCCCCATCACCAGCCTGCGCCTGCGCAGCGAGTTTCTGGCCGATGGCGAGGACAAGGATCGCATCCAGCAGACCCTGCAACAGATGGAACAGATGCTGGCCGCCACCCTCAGCTTTGCCCGCGAAGAGGGGCAACAGGAGGCAACGCGGGAACTGGATCTGGTCAGCCTGTTGGTCAGTCTGTGCGATGACTATGCCGATACCGGCCAGCCGGTCACCTGTCTGGCGGAAGGAAAAGAGGTCTACGCCTGCCGCGCCAACACCCTGCGCCGGGTACTGCAGAACCTCATCGGCAACGCCATCAAATACGCCGGCAGCGCCGAGGTCTCGCTGGAACGCACCCGCAGCGAGCTGCTGATCCGGGTCTGCGACCGCGGCCCGGGGATCGATCCGGCGCGACTGGAGGATGTTTTCAAGCCGTTCGTGCGGCTCGACGAGGCGCGCAATACCGAGTCTGGCAGCGTTGGGCTGGGCCTCTCCATCGCCCGCACTCTGGTACATCAACACGGCGGTGAGCTCACCCTGCTCAACCGGCCTGAGGGCGGACTGGAGGCCAAAATCAGCCTGCCGCTGTAAGCCGTCACAGTATGAGTCCTGCTCGTTACGGCAATGCTGCCATCATGTAAACTTCATCGCCAGATCCCTTGTTCTTCCTCGTTGAAGGCAGTAATAATCGGCGTCTACAGACAGTGGCTGGCAATGGATTGGAGCAGGGATGGCTTCTTCTCGGATTGGACAAACGTTCAGGGCAGGGTGCGGTTTTCTGCTGCTCATTATTGCCCTGCACGCCTCGGGAAAAGAGCCTGAAAGGCCCCTCGTCATCACCAACTCCAAGGCGTGGCAGCCCTTCTCCTATATCAATGAGTCGGGCCAGCCAGATGGCCTGCTGATCGACCTCTGGCGCGAATATGCTCGCGTCACCGGTCAGAAGATCGAATTCCGGCTGGTCGACTGGCAACACTCCCTCGATCTGCTGCACGAAGGGAAGACCGATGTGCATGCCGGGCTGCTCTGGTCACCGGAGCGCGACAAGCTGTTCGACTATGGCCTGCCCCTCGCCCAGCTCGACTCCCAACTCTTCTTCTCCAACGAGCTGCGTGGCACCGATGTCCACTACTACCTGCTCCATGAGACCGTCGGCGTCGTCGCTGGCGGTTATGAAGAGTACTACGCCAAGCGCTACTTCCCGAGCACCAAACTGCAGACCTTCGATGACAACGACACCCTGCTGGCAGCGGCCTTTCGGGGCGATATAAAGGCCTTTATCGCCGATCTGCAGGTCGCCAACTTCTACATCTATACCTCGGCAGATCCGACCCGCTTCATTCCGGTGCGCCACCTCTATACCGACCAGATCCGCTTTGCCGTCAAGAAAGGGGATCTCGCCCTGCTGGCCAAGCTCGAAGAGGGATTCGCCAGGATAAAGGAGAGTGACCGGGAGCGGATCATCCGCAAATGGATGCATGTCGAGACCGTCTACCCCATCCATCTCGGCCCCTGGCTACTGCTGGCGGCGGGCCTCGTCATGGTGGCCTATATCGTGCAGCTGCGCCGGGCCGTCGCCAATCGCACGGCAGAGCTGAGCCGCGCCAATGCCCGGCTCGAAAAGCTGGCCAGCACTGATCCGCTGACGGGCCTCCTCAACCGGCGCGCCTTTATCCCGTCACTGGAACAGCGGCTGACCAGCGGCACACCCTGCGCTCTGCTGCTGTTCGACGTGGATCATTTCAAGGAGACCAACGATAAATTTGGCCACAACGTGGGCGACAAACTGCTGGAAAAACTGGCCGAAAGCATAGCCATCATCTTGCCGGAGCAGAGTCTGTTTGCACGCATTGGCGGTGAGGAGTTTTGCGTCCTGCTGCCGAGCGATAACCTGCAGGCGACCGGATTGTGGGCGGCATGCCTCTGTCAGGAAGCCAATAAAGAGCGGCTGGAGACCACACTTGGTGAGGTCACCCTCTCCATCAGCACAGGAGCAGTCTGGATTTCAGCCGGGGAGAGTATCGACACCGATCAGCTGCTGCGACAGGCAGACCAGCTGATGTATCAAGCCAAAGCCAATGGTCGCAACACCTGGCAGGCGGCACAATATCAGGCAACGGCCAACCCGATGGATGCCCAATAAAAACGGCCGCCATCGGATGATGGCGGCCGTGAGGCATTATGTCTGTCAGAAGTTGTAGGTGACACCCAGATTGTAGCGGCGACCATCCAGCACTGTGCCATAGCTGCTGTAATCCACCGTCTTGTCGAACAGGTTGTAGACCCCGGCGGTCAGATCCAGATGCTTGTTGGCCTTGTAGACCAGCCCCATGTCAAAGAAGGTGTAGGAAGGAGTCCCCTCCGCCATCTTGACCCGGCTCAGGTACTCGGAAGTCTCGCCACGGAAGTTGACCCGCGACCAGAGGTTGAGATCCTCGGTGGTCTGCCAGTCGACGCTGCCGTTGACCATGTGGCGTGGCATCTGGTTGAGGGCATTACCCGCCAGCGGGCCACTCTTCTGCTCGGACTGGGTAAAGGTATAGCTGCCGCTGACCGACCACTTATCGTTGATCGCCCAATCCATCATGCTCTCGACGCCACGCATGTTAGCCTTGTCGACGTTGACCCGATCACTGATGAAGTCATAGCTGTGGCCATTGAGAGTACAGGCCGGATCGCTCTTGCTGGTGCAGCGACGAACTTCGGAGATCTTGTTCTTGAAGTCGGTGTTGAACAGGGTCACCCCGGCATTGAAGCCCTGATGGCCATTCCACAGCAGGCCAATCTCTTCACTCACGCTGGTCTCGGGTTTGAGCTCCGGGTTGCCAACCAGCATCCCATCCAGACTGCCACCGCCGGTAACCTGACCCCAGTTGGCCGCAGACATCCGCAAGTCCGGCGAGCGATAACCGGTCGATACCCCCCCTTTCAGAGTCCAGCTATCATCCAGATGCCAGACACCGTAGAGGCGCGGGCTCCAGTGAGAGCCGTAGTTCTGATCCCGATCCATGCGGGCGCCCCCTGTCAGGGCAAAGCTGTCAGTGAGTGACCACTCATCCTCGACAAACATCGCCCAGCTCCAGCGGGTAAGCTGCTCGGCAGGGTTGGCCACTTTCAGGTTATTACCCTGATCATGCAGATCCTCATAACGATACTGCCCACCGACGCTCAGGTAGTGATCACCGAGAATGAACTGGGTGTGGGTATCGGCGATGGTGTTGGTGAGCTCCATCTTGCGGCCGGGGTTGGTGTTGGTCTCCTGCTGCAGATAGCTGCTGGAAGAGCCAAAATCATACTGGCCATCATGGGTCAGCGCATAGTTGGTTCGCTCGTAGCGGTTAAGGCTATCCTTCGCCTTGGCATCCAGCGAGTTGCCTGCCGTGCGATCCCGATCCTGCAAGCTGCGGCTGGCTTCCAGATCGAAGCGGTTATGGTCGTCAGGCTTGAAGCTGAGCACGGCAGTACCGCTGCGGGTCTCCTGCTCGGCAAAGCCCTGGGTAAACCGCGAATTCAACTTCGAA
>NZ_CAWMDN010000138.1:0-102053 GCF_963866575.1 Aeromonas sp. L_1B5_3 | reverse complement strand
CTTCGAAGTTGAATTCGCGAGCAACCTGAAAAAAATATAAGAACAGTGGATTTGACCCCATAGGTCCAGACACTTTTTCCCGCTTAGGGTTGTGATACCCGACTGCGCAGAAATTCCCGTGGTGAACGGTATCCCAAGGCGCTGTGCGGGTGGTGCTCGTTATAATGCTCAAACGCGATAGCCAAATTGCCTACCGCTGTTCGGCTATCCGGTTTTGGCATCATCTCGATATAGTCTCGCTTCATCGTCTTCACGAAGCTCTCCGCTATACCGTTACTCTGTGGGCTTCTCACTGCTGTCGTTCTGGGCTCCAACCCGATTTCTCGTGCAAACGCGCGGGTCTCATGGGCTCGATACGCCGAGCCATTATCAGTCAGCCACTCCACCGGTGATGCCGGCAACGAATCCCCAAAGCGATGTTCGACAGACCTCAGCATGACATCTTGCACAGTGTCACTATCGTAACCCCCAGTACTGGCCGCCCAGTCCAACGCTTCCCTATCGCAGCAATCCATGGCGAACGTGACACGTAGTTTTTCACCGTTATCGCAGCGAAACTCGAAGCCATCTGAGCACCACCGTCGATTGCTCTCCTTGACGGCAACACGCCCCTTATGTGCCTGCTGGGCCAATGGTGCAGCTGGTTTTCTTTCCAGCAGCAAGCCATGTTCGCGCATGACGCGATATACCCGCTTAGCGTTTACCACAGGTTGTTCTGTTGCCTCAGACTGACGCCGTAACAGCGCCCAGACCCGGCGATAGCCATAGGAGGGAAGCTCTGCCATCGCCTCCATGATACGGCCAAGTAAGGCTGCATCATCACGCTGGCGATGATGACGACCATCTTGCCAACCCGGTTTTCGATGAACACGAACGGATAGCTGCGCACGCGATACATTAAGAGCCTGGCTCACAGCACTTAATCGTCGTCCCCCGGCAACAAGGGCGCATGCGCAATCCATTTTTTTGCTCGACCATACTCCACGGCTTCTTTGAGGATCTCGTTCTCCATGGTCTTCTTCCCGAGCAGACGCTGAAGCTCTCGGATCTGCTTGATGGCAGCAGCCAACTCGGAAGCAGGAACAACATCCTCACCGGCGGTGATCGCCGTGAGAGACCCTTCTTGGAATTGCTTACGCCATTTGAAAAGCTGGTTTGCGTTGACGTCGTGCAAGCGAGCAACATGAGAGACGGTCATCCCGGGCTCAAAGGTCTGCTGCACGATGGCGATCTTTTCTTGTGGAGTCCGGCGTCGACGGCGCTCGGCCCCTGTTAACACTTCGACCATCTTCTCGTTGTGACTAGTACTGAACATAGCTCCAAGACTACCTCTTAAGTTAAGAGGGGCGAAGTGTCTGGATCTTCAAGGGGCCAATCTAAACAGAGCCCTAAATTTCCGGCAAAAAGTTGTCGTCTATATCTGATGTCAACCTAACCATGCTGCGCCGCAGCGTCATATCGAGGATTACATCATGGGCTTGTCTATTCATACCAACTTTGCTTCCCTGACTACTCAAAGTCAGCTCAATACCACCAACAAGATGCTGGGTACCGCCATGCAGCGTCTGGGCACCGGCCTGCGTATCAACTCCGCCGCCGACGATGCTGCTGGTCTGCAAATGGCTACCCGCCTGCAGTCCCAATCCAGCGGTCAGAAAGTTGGTATGCGCAACTCTCAGGATGCCATATCCATGATGCAGACTGCTGAAGGCGCTATGGACGAGATGAGCAACATCGTTCAGCGCATGAAGGATCTGGCTACCCAGTCTGCGAACGGTACCAGCACCGCTGAAGATCGCAAGGCGATGGATGCCGAGTTTACCGAGCTGCGTTCCGAGCTGGACAACATCACCAACAACACCACTTTTGGTGGTCAGAGCCTGCTCAAGTCTGGCACCGGTTTCCAAGGGGATGTGACTTTCCAGATTGGTGGTACTTCTGCCGAGAAACTGGAGCTGAAGAGCACCGGTACACTGGCTACTGCACTGAAAGAAGTTGTTGGAACAGGCAAAGGCACCGATGGTGCAGCAGTGAAAGTAGGTATCGGTGACCAGGGCAAGGCCACTGCCTCTATGGCAGAGCTTGATACCTTCTCCCAGAAGATCGGTGAATCTCGTTCTGCCTTCGGTGCCAACATCAACCGTCTGGAGCATACCGTCAACAACCTCTCCAACATGAAAGAGAACACCGATATGGCGAATGGTCGCATCATGGATGCCGACTTTGCCCAGGAGAGCACCAACATGACCAAGAACCAGATGCTGATGCAGGCTGGCATGTCCGTGTTGTCCAACTCCAACCAGATGACCGGCATGGTAACGTCTCTGCTGCGTTAATTCTGTGTGGCACTCATCCTGCTTTTTAGGGTGAGTGCCTTTTATTTCTCCTCTTCTTCCAGCCCTTATTTTCCTCAGTTTTGCCTCTCTCACTCTAATTTCCATTTCCTCATTCAAGTCTCAGCTCACTGTTGTCGCTTCTTACTTATGTACGGTTATTTGCTGCGAGCGCAGCTTTAAATGAGGATCATGTTATGGGTTTGTCTATTCACACCAATTTCGCTTCTCTGACTACTCAGAATCAGCTGAACTCGACCAACAAGATGTTGGGTACCGCCATGCAGCGTCTGGGCACCGGTCTGCGAATCAACTCCGCTGCCGATGATGCAGCCGGCCTGCAAATGGCTACCCGCCTGCAGTCCCAAGCCAGCGGTCAGAAAGTTGGTATGCGCAACTCTCAGGATGCTATCTCCATGATGCAGACTGCTGAAGGTGCCATGGACGAGATGAGCAACATCGTTCAGCGCATGAAGGATCTGGCTACTCAGTCTGCGAACGGAACCAGCACCGCTGAAGATCGCAAGGCGATGGATGCTGAATTTACTGAGTTGCGTTCCGAGCTGGACAACATCACCAACAACACCACTTTTGGTGGTCAGAAGCTGCTGGCCAAGGACTCCGGTTTCCAGAAGGCGGTAACATTCCAGATTGGTGGTACATCTGGCGAAAAGCTGGAGCTCAAGGACGATGGCGTACTGGCCACTGCGTTGCAAGGCGTTATAGCAGATGACAAAGGTACCAAAGGTACTGCCGTTGCCGCGGGTATCGGTGACCAGGGCAAGGCCACAGCAGCCATGACCGAGCTGGATACCTTCTCCAAGGGGATCGGCGAAGCTCGCTCTGCTTTCGGTGCCAACATCAACCGTCTGGAACACACCGTCAACAACCTCTCCAACATGAAAGAGAACACCGACATGGCGAACGGTCGCATCATGGATGCCGACTTTGCCCAGGAGAGCACCAACATGACCAAGAACCAGATGCTGATGCAGGCTGGCATGTCCGTGCTGTCCAACTCCAACCAGATGACCGGCATGGTCACTTCCCTGCTGCGTTAACTGAATGCGGGCCGCTCTCGAGAGAGCGGCCTTCCTCTTGCCATAACGTGTCGGTTGGAAAGCACTGAGTGGGTATTTTCCAACGGGCATGCCACAGAATAAGGGTGTAATGATGCAAATAGATCCGGCCAGCATGGCAATGCAACTGGTAGCTATCGAGCGCCAGAATATGGACAAGTTGCTGAAAAAGCAGATGGACAGCATCAAGGGGCAACAGAGTGCAATCAGCACGCTCACGACCAAGCTGTCGAGTTTTCAGACCATGCTCAAGGATCTGAACAAGGCATCCAACCTGCAAGCCCAAAAGGCGGTCATGTCTCAGGAAGGGATCATGACGGTGACGAGCAATGGCAAAGCCAGCTCCGGTCAATACAACTTCTTCGTTAAGCAACTCGCTCAATCTCATCAGGTTGGCCTGAGCCTAGATAGCGAAACCACTCCTCTGCCTGCAGATGGCGTCTTCTCTCTGACGGTCAAAGACAAGAGTGTAGATATCGATCTGGCCAGTTTGCCTGCGGGTGCAACCATGAAAGATCTGGTTTCCCATATCAACAACGCCAAGGACAATCCCGGTGTTAAAGCCACACTGGTTCGGACCGACGGCAAGGTCAATATGGTGTTGACCAGCAAGGATAGTGGTAAAGAGAATGCCATCACTGTGAAGTACAGCGGTGATGCGAGCTCTTCCTTGGGAACTGCGGTTGCCAAGCAGAGCGAGATCACCAAAGCTCAGGATGCCGAGTTGCAGATGGGCGGAAATAACCCGTTAACCATCACCTCTGCCAGCAACAAGATTGAAAATGTGGTCGATGGTCTGACCCTTCAGCTCACCAAAGCCCAGAAAAGTGGTGATGCGCCTCTGCAGGTGACTGTCGAACAGGATAAAGAGGCAGTTACAGGTTCTCTCAAGAAGTTTGTAGACAGCTATAACGAGCTGGTCGATGAGCTTGCCAAGATGACGTCAAGTGACCCCAAGGCTCCTGGGGCACTCTCTTCCGATAGCGGTGTCCGCAGCCTCAAGAGCGCGCTTGCCAACAGTGTGCGCGATCTGCCCAACGGTCTTAGTCTGAGCAGTCTTGGCATAAAGACTGACAAAACTGGCAAGCTCTCCTTCAACGAGACTGACTTCAACAAGGCGCTGGAGAAGGATCCCGAGCTGCTGGGCAAGGCATTGATGGGGGATGACGGTCTGCTCAAGCGAATGAGCGATTCTCTGGATCCCTATACCAAACGTGATGGCGCACTCAAAGGTCGCAAGAGTGGCTTGGAAGCCAGTGAAAAGCGGGTGAATGAGCGAATGGAAGCGCTGGATCGCCGTATGAATTCCGCGTATAAGCGCTACCTCAACCAATTTACCACCATGAATCAGATGATGCAGACCATGGGCAACCTGTAAGGGGTCTTGCTATTTGGCTGCCTCATCCAGAGCAAGCGAGTTTTACATGTTTGAACATCAAGATGGCTATGATGCCTACCAGTTTGCGGCAACTCAGGCCAAGGCTGCGAGTGCGGATCCACATCAGCTGGTGTTGATGCTGATGGATGGCCTGCTCGACGAAATGGCCAGAGCAGAGGGGCATATTCAAGCCCGCCAGTTTGAACGCAAAGGACAGGCAATCAGCAAGTGTCTGCAGATACTGGGGGGGCTGGACAGCGCACTCGACATGGAGAAGGGAGGTGAACTCGCCAGCAATCTGCATCGTCTCTATGACTACTGTGGTCAGCGTCTGTTCGAGATCAGCGTCTCCAACGATATTGCCGGTTTTACCGAAGTGCGCCGCATCCTGCTGGAGCTGAAAGAGGGCTGGGAAGCGATGGCGCGTCATCCGCGCTAAGGCGGAAGTCCCTCTTCCTCTCATGCAGGCGAAAACCGCCTGTGCGCTCCGAAATACCCGAGTTCCATATATGGCCTGCTCCTTGCTAGTTGGCTGAGCTGTTTTCTTTGGGAGCAATAGCATGCCACTGATTGGGTCCACCCACCTTCCAGCCGAGCTGGATAAACGCCAGCGTCAACTGCTTGGCCTGGGCCGCCTGATTTTGCAGCAGGCTCATGCCGGTCAGTGGGATGCCGTTCGTTTATCCGATAGCAAGCTGGCCAGATTTGCCGAGCTCATGGCCAAAGAGCCTGAGCTGTGGGCCTCATTGTCTGCTGCGCGAGCGCAGGTTCGCAGCTGGCATCAGGAGGCACAACAGTTGTGCCGGCAAGAGGTGACCTTGCGTGAGCGCGAATGGCATGAGCTGTCACGGAAGAGAGAAGGTTTGCAAGCATACGGAGAGGTGCAGGAGTGGGCATGATTCAGTTTTCCGGTCCCGAGGCATTGGCGATGCCAGAACAGAGCGGTTTTACCCGTCTTGCTCGTCAGCCGGAGGAGCAGGGGGGATTATTTCCGCCCCTTGACCTATTGATGGAAGAGGGCGCTCTTGCTCCTGCGACCGAAGAAGTAAAGGAAGAAGTAGAACAGGATGAACCGGATGAGGTCGCTGATAATGCTGCGGCTCGGCTGGACGCATTCAGTAATATGCCTCCCCCATTCCTTTTGCATGAAGTCGGCACGAGAGCTGCAATCGTCTCTTCCAACGTGGCTGCTGCCACTGCTGGCAATGTAGAGGCTGGCGAGGATGTGCAGGGTGACACACCCTCTGTCTCTGCCGCCCTGCGGGCTCTATCTGCGTACAAGCAGCCGGAAACGGACAAGAGTCAGCCTGTCATGGAGACACCTGTCTCTGGCAATAATAAGGAGCGAGTCGATCGCGCAGCTACTGATTTTTCCAGTTTTATGCTGGTTCGTCCCTCGACGCGCAGTGATGACGCAGCCATACGCGAGAAGACGATAGCCAGCTTGCAGAGCCTGCTGGGTGTTGAGCGCGCAGGGGAACGGGAGTCCGGTGTTCCTGACCTCAAAGGTATTGTGAGCAATCAGATATCAGCGCCCGCACCGAAAGTTGCCGAGTATCAGTGGGCTCCGGTCAAACTGGCCGAGCCCCAGGTGCAGTGGGGGCAGCAGCTGGTCGATGTGCTCAAGGACAAGGTCGAGCTGCAGGTGAACCAGCAGATCAAGCAGGCTCATATTCGCCTGGACCCTCCCGAGCTGGGTCGACTCGAACTGACTGTTCGGGTCGAGGGGGACCGGCTCAATGTTCAACTCAATGTGACCAACCCGGCCGTTCGGGACGCGCTGATCCAGTCGATGGAGCGGTTGCGCATGAGTTTGGCTCCTCACCATGCCGGTGGAGTTGAAGTCAACGTCGGGCAGGGCGGTGGACAAGGCGATGCGCAAGGAAAGTGGCAACAGGAGAAAATCCTGGCGGGCCATCGTCAATGGCAAGATGAATTTGAAACTGCCGGGCAGGATGAGCGTGCATGGCTCAACACCCTGGTGTGACCGAAACCGGCTAAATCGAGAGTGAAATCAAAATGATGCGCCGTATCATGAAGTGGTTGATGTTGGTTGTCATGGCTCTTTGCCTGTTGCTTGTGCTTGCCTATGGCGCCTATCTCAAGCGCGATACCATTGCTGTCTGGCTGGGCCTTGAAGAGCCCAAGCCAGAGTTGAGTGCCACCCCGTTGTTCAAGCCGATGGAGCGCTTCGTCATCAGTCTCGATGGTGGGGTTGAGTCTCACTATCTGGTACTTGAGCTGGCTCTGGTGACTCACAACAAGGCGCATCTGAACACGCTGAACGAGCTGACACCACTCATTCGGAACGCCATGGTGCAGTATTTCAGTCACCGTACCCACGATGACGTGAAAAAAGAGCTGCAGAATATCACCTCTTTGCAGGGTTCCCTGCTCGCCAAACTGGTCACCACCTTGCAAAGTTACGGTTACAAGACCTACCTCGACGAAGTGTTGATCACCAAGGTTCTGGTGCAATAAGACAGATATGATCGATGTCGACTGGGATGCCCCTCATGAGTTCGCCTCCTCTCCGCCCCGTACCGGCGAGCAGGCCATTCTGACCCACTATCTGCCGCTGGTTAAGCGAGCCGCCAGCCACCTGCGCAGCCAGGTTTCCGCCTGTTTTGATCAGGAGGATATGGAGCAGGTCGGCATGATGGGGTTGCTGGAGGCCTGGCGTCGTTACGGTAGCGAACCGGATGTCCAGTTTGAGAGCTATGCCTTCAAGCGGATCCGGGGCGCCATGCTCGATGAATTGCGTCGGCTCGACTGGCGGCCTCGTCAACTGCGCCAGCAGGTACATAGCCACAATCAAGTCCAGCGAGATCTGCATAACCGGTTGGGCCGGGCGCCAACCGAGCAAGAGCTTGCCGCTGCGTTGAACTGCACCATCGAAGAGGTACGCCAGCTGGCATATGCCAGTCAGGCTGAGGCTTTGCAGAGCCTTGAAGAGTGGCTGGAAAATGGTGGAAGGGCGCCAGCAACCGAATCAGATGATGTCGATATGGCCATGACCATCAGCAAGGCGCTGACTCTCCTCGACAAGCGGGAACAGCTGCTGCTCTCTCTCTACTATCAGCAGGAGCTGAATATGAAAGAGATTGCGCTGGTGCTGGGGCTGACCGAGTCGCGGGTTTGCCAATTGCACAAGCAATGTGTACTTCAGCTCAAGCAGCGATTGGTCGACTCCATATAGTAGTGCCCCATGATTCGTGGGGGTGGTTGTAGAATTCGGGAGCATTCATGCAAAAACAGATTGGCATCGGCGTCATATTAATATGCGTGCTGGGTGGCTTCATGATGGCAGGTGGCAACCTTGCGGCTTTATGGCAGCCAGCCGAGCTGATCATTATTGTGGGTGCTGCTGCTGGCTCCATGTTTCTTGGCAACTCGAAAGAGGTGATGCACGAGATGTGGGCGCAATTGAAGATGTGCTTCAAGCCCAACAAGGAAGAGCGCGAGGTCTATCGCGAGTTGCTGACGCTGATGCACCAACTGCTGGAGGAGACGCGCAACAAGGGGATGAAAGCGCTGGACGAGCACATTGAAAACCCCCAGCAAAGCTCGGTGTTCTTGATGTATCCGCAAATTTCGGAAGATCCCCAGTTGCTCGGTTTTATCATCGACAACCTTCGTCTGCTGGGGATGGGCAAGATCACTCCTCATGAGCTCGATACCATCCTGGAGCAGGAGATCATGGCGATTGAGGAGGATATGCTCAAGCCTGCCCATGCACTTCACAAAACCGGCGAGGCCTGCCCCGGCTTCGGTATTTTGGCGGCTGTTATGGGGATCATTATCACCATGCAGCAACTCGATGGTCCTCTGAGCAATATCGGCGTGCATGTAGCGGCGGCGCTGGTGGGTACCTTTATCGGTATTTTCCTCTGCTACTGTCTGCTCGAACCCATCAGCAACGCCATGGAAGAGATGGTCAAACGCCGTGTCGGTCTGCTGATGTGCATCAAATCCATTCTGATTGCCCAGCTACGTGGCAAGACGCCTCTGCTGGCGGTCGATTCCGGCCGGAAAATTCTCGAACCTGATGTCAAACCCAGCTTCCTGGAACTGGAAGACTGGGTGACCAACAGGGCGATGTAATGCGCAACCACGAACAGATCATCGTCAAGCGCCAGCAGAGGCGTAACAGCTCCCCCAAAAGCGGAGGGGCGTGGAAAGTGGCATTTGCCGACTTTACTCTGGCCATGATGGCGTTTTTCATGGTGCTCTGGATCCTAGCTGTCTCCAACCAGGAGGAGCGGGAGATGGTAGCCAGCCGCTTGCGCGATTACAGCATCATGGATAACGAGGCCAACCCGTTTGATATTCGCAATAGCCCCTATCCGGTCGATCTGGGCGGCAATCCTTCGGTCATCGATGAGCTCAATCCCAAGTTTGATCAGAAGGGGCAGCTGACCCCCAGACATATGGATCGCAATCAGAGCATCTTTTCTGAGGGGCCCGGTGGTGGATACGAGCAGCTACTGGTCGGCAAGCTGGAAGGTGAGCATCAGATGAAGCAGCTTGCCGGATTTATCGGTAATCTTGCGGAGCAAATGCAGGCGAAGAACAATCTGGAGATTCAGATTGTGCCGCAAGGTTTGCGCATCCTGATCCGTGATGATGCCGATCGCGAAATGTATAGCCGCGGTAGTGCCCGTATTAGCCCCTTCTTTCGTCATATGCTGATGGCGCTTGCCCCGATTTTTCAGCGGGTGGAAAACCGGGTCATGATATCGGGTCATACCGACAGCACCCCTTTCGCGGGTGAAAATTACAGCAACTGGGAGCTTTCATCGGATCGTGCCATGATGGCGAGACGGGTGCTGCTGGCTGGGGGAATGCCGCCAGAGCGTATTGCCCAGGTAGTGGCTATGTCTGACACCATGCTGGAAGATAGCGAAAATCCGCAGGGTAGTCGGAACCGTCGTATCGAGTTGCTGATTATGACGACCAGAGCGGAACAGAATCTGGAGCAGCTGTTCAGTGCCGAGACCAAAGCAGCAGCCACTCAAGCCAAGGAAAAGACAGTTAATGGACGCCCCTGAAATAGAGTTTCTGTTCCATACCGCACACAATGATCCGAGAAGAAAGGTGCCTCGCTGGTATCTCCATGATGGTGCTACACCCTTCGAATCGCAGAGTTGTGGCATTGCAGCTCGCCTGCTGATATCCGGTTTGCTGTTTGACAAGAGCATTGGCCGGGCCGTCATCAAGGATATCGGGCCGGGTGGGGTGGGCTTTCTTGCTCCTGCCCGATTCATTTTGCCCGAGACAGTAACCCTTTCTCTGTTGCCACGCATTACACTGACATGCCGCATCACCCATCGCCGTCCCATTGGCCAGCACCTCTGTTTTTATGGGGCGCGCTGGTCACATCCGGAGCAAATTGACCTTGCGCCGGTATTGAGCCATTGGCGGCACAGCTTCAGGGTACCGCAATCAACGGCCGCTTCAGAGTCATCCCAAGAGGATCTGGCTGACGTTCCAGCCTGAGCTCACCACGGCTCATATCAAGACCTCTGGCTGTCTTCAGCAGCAGCGGGTCATGCAGGCTCTCCAGTGAAACGGCTTTGAAGATGAGCTTGCCGCTGCCCCGCTGTGGTGTCGTGACCGGGGCTTTTGCTTTGCTGTAAACAATTGGGCAATTGGTTATTCCTGCCGGTACCGGGAGCTGCCATGCCGGATTCCAGCGGCTGGCGTCATTCATGGATACACCTTTGGCCTGAGCCCAGGCAGGTAGCGAACAGCCTTCCGGATTGCGAAAAACCTTCAGGTCGTTGCCGCTCTGCCATGGCGGCAACTGGAAATGGTGGGTACTTGCCATGTCGAGTACCCTGGCAAGGGCAATAAAGCGGGCAACGTAAACTCGTGTTTCCTCCGGCAGATCCAGAGCCCAAATATTGCGGGTGCCAGCTTTCAATACCGCATTCAGCACTCGTCCCTCTCCTGCATTGTAAGCGGCCAGGGCCAGCAGCCAGTCCCCGCCAAAGAAACGAGAGAGCCAGCCAAGGTAAGTCAGAGCTGCGTCGGTTGCCAATGGCAGTGAATAACGGCCATCGAATGAACTATTGATCGGCACGGCAAAGCGCCTGGCCGTATCGGGCATGAGTTGCCAGGGGCCTGCTGCGCCAGCGGCAGAGACAACATCAAGGCGGTAGCTGCTTTCCAGCAAAGGGACAAAAGCCAGCAGGGGCGGAAGTTTGCGTTCCTGCACCTGTTCCGAGATCCAGCGGATGATGGGTTGGGTTTCGGCAAGACGTTGTTGCAGATAGGGGCGCTGAGCAAGCAGAAAGGCTTGCTGTTGACTAACCAGCTCGACTCCCTCTCCACGTATCGGGGGAGGGAAGCCGGTTTGCCATTGATAATTGTTATAAGCGTGACAAGATGTGGATGTTATTAACATCGCGCTTAGTAAAAAGAAAATGAACCTGGTCATTGTGAATTTGTTGAACAAGGATCGCACAATAATAAAAACATCATGTATCTCAACAGTTTTCTGAATTTAGGGTCGTCTGATCATGTGTAATCCAGGACGTGGCAAGCATGATAACACGAGTAAAAAAGAGCCCAAATGCAGGTAAAGCAATCCAGAAGTTTTTGCTATATCTGATCCTCGCCAATTTTATTCTCATGGGGCTTTACATCGCGTTTGCCCACGAGCTGACCTTTGCCGTCAATATCCTGCTGACTACGCTGCTGATAATTTACAACCTGCTGCTTTGTCATCTGGTCTCTTTGCGTGCCCGCCGTTCCAAAGATGGCTATATCATCTATCCGGTGATCTGCGTCAGTATTTTGCTCTGCGCCGTTGTGCTGTTCCGTTTCATCATCTCTCCCAGATAGTAACTGCTCACCCACAGCTTTTTTATTAATCGTATTTTCTGTCGCCACAAATAACTCGTTGAAAATCAACCCACTCAATCCTTAACCCGCAAATGCTGCGTCAATATGTTCCCTCTGGCCGATCTCCTTGCTTGAAAAGCCCCTTCCACGTCCTTAAACTTCAAGGTGGGGAAAAGTGGATCAAAGTGGTTTTAAAAGGGGCGATTCGCCCGTTTACTCACCTTCAGGGACAGAAATTTGTTGCGTGGCGCTCATGCCATCAGCCTGGACAGCAAAGGGCGACTGGCGATTCCGACCAAGTTTCGTGACTGGCTGCGCGATGAAAGCGACGGCCAGCTGGTCTGCACCATCGATATTGCTCACCCCTGTCTGCTGCTTTACCCCCTGAACGAGTGGGAAGAGGTTGAGCGCAAGCTCAAGACCCTTTCCAGCATGAATCCCGCCGAACGCCGTTTGCAGCGGCTGTTGCTCGGGCATGCGACCGAATGCGAGCTGGATGGCAATGGCCGTCTGCTGCTCAGCCAGCCACTGCGCAACCATGCGGGGCTGGACAAGAAGATCATGCTGGTGGGCCAGCTCAACAAATTTGAGCTGTGGGATGAAGCCCGCTGGCAGCAACAGGTCAATGACGACATCTTGGGTCTGCCCGGGGACGATTGGGCAAGCTCACCACGACTACAGGATTTCTCTTTATAAATGACCCAAGCCGCTGAACACATCACAGTGCTGCTGCACGAAGCCGTCGAAGGTCTGGCCATCAAGCCGGACGGTGTCTATGTCGACGGCACTTTTGGCCGTGGTGGTCATTCTCGTCTGATCCTGCAACACCTTGGCCCTAACGGCCGTTTGATCGCCATCGATCGCGATCCGCAGGCGATCGCCGAGGCCGCCAAGATCCAGGATCCGCGTTTCGAGATTGTGCATGGCCCCTTCTCCGGTATCACCAGCTATCTGAGCGAGCGCGGTTTGCTGGGCAAGGTGGATGGTTTTCTGCTCGATCTGGGGGTTTCATCTCCCCAGCTGGATGACGCCGAGCGTGGCTTCAGCTTTATGAAAGACGGTCCGCTTGATATGCGGATGGACCCCACTTCCGGTCAGAGCGCCGCCGAGTGGCTGGCCAAGGCCGATGTGGACGATATCGCCTGGGTATTGAAGACCTTCGGTGAGGAGCGTTTTGCCAAGAAGATTGCCCGCGCCATCGTGCACGACCGGGTTACCGAGCCTTACGTGCGTACCCGCCAGCTGGCCGAGATGATTGCCCGGGTCAATCCGAGCAAGGAGAAGGGCAAGCATGCGGCGACCCGCAGTTTCCAGGCTATCCGGATCTACATCAACAGTGAACTGGACGAGATCGAAACTGCGCTCAACGGTGCGCTGGAGGTGCTGGCTCCTCACGGTCGTCTGTCGGTGATCAGCTTCCATTCGCTGGAAGACCGCTTGGTGAAGCATTTTATTCGCAAGCACGAGAAGGGGCCGGAAGTACCCTACGGCATTCCGTTGACCGAGGCCCAGCTGGCTGGCGGTCGCAAATTGAAGTCGGTCGGCAAGGCTCTCAAGCCTTCTGATCATGAAGTGTCGGAAAACACCCGGTCGCGCAGCTCCGTGCTGCGGGTCGCCGAGCGTCTGGCGGAGTAAGCGATGAGCGAAGTGCGTGTCCACCTTGCCAAGGAGATCGTTGCGGATCTCTGGCGGCACAAGCTGCAGATCCTGTTGTCGGTCGCCGTGCTGGTGACTGCATTTGCCGTGATCCTGGTGACCAACATGACGCGCGGCCTGACAGCCAAACAGAACGACCTGATGGCCGAAGAGGATCGCCTCAATATTGAATGGCGTCACCTCCTGCTGGAGCAGGGCACCCTGGCGGAACACTCCCGGGTGGCCACTCTGGCGATGGACAAGTTACAAATGGGTCGCCCTCTGGTGACCACCGAAAAGGTAATTACCCTGCCATGAAACGCAAGGCTACAGCCAAAGCTGCCAAAGCGAACGTCAAAGCGCCCTCGATCTATCCGTGGCGCTTTCGCACGCTGGTCGTATTCATCGGCATCGCATTTGTTGGGCTGATCCTGCGCTTGGCCTGGATCCAGGTGATCAACCCTGACCGCCTGCGCCAGGAGGGGGACATGCGCTCCCTGCGTACCACCTCCACCCAGGCGGTGCGCGGTATGATCACCGATCGCAACGGTGAACAGCTGGCGGTATCCGTGCCGGTCGAAGCGGTCTGGGCAGACCCCAAGACGGTGCACGAGTCTGGCGCAATTCACAACGAGCGAGCCTGGATGGCTCTCTCTGCCGTGCTCAAGATCGACATAAATACCCTCAAACAACGGATCGCCAATCCCAGCAAGCGTTTTGTCTATCTGCAGCGTCAGGTAACCCCTGCCGTTTCGGAATATATCAAGGGGCTCAAGCTGGGCGGTGTCTATCTGCGTCCCGAGTCTCGCCGTTTCTATCCGACTGGCGAGATCAGTGCCCATCTGGTTGGGGTGACCAACATCGATGGCCACGGTATCGAAGGTATCGAGCGCAGCTATGACGAGTGGCTGACCGCAACTCCGGGCGAGATGCGGGTGCGCAAGGATCGTCAGGGGCGGGTCATCGAACGTCTTGGCATCGTCAAGGAGGGCAAGAACGCCAACGATTTGCAGCTCAGTATCGATCAACGGGTACAGGCGCTGGCTTATCGTGCGCTCAAGCGGGCCACCGACGAGAACAAGGCGACATCCGGCTCCATGGTGATGCTGGATATCAAGACCGGCGAAGTGCTCGCCATGGTCAACACCCCCTCTTACAACCCGAACAACCGCGGTCAGTATCAGAGCTTTAGGGTGCGCAACCGGGTGGTCACCGATACCTACGAGCCAGGCTCTACCGTCAAGCCATTGATTTTGCTCAGTGCCTTGCAGGCCGGTGTCACCAGCTGGAAAGATTTCATTCAGGGCGGGCCGCTCTTTATCGGCGCCAAGCAGATCAAGGACGTCAGTATCCACCGGGCGACCAACCTCTACGACATTCTGCGCTACTCCTCCAACATCGGTATGTCACGCATCGCGCTGCGGATGCCGGCGCAGGAGATGATCAACACCCTCAGCATGTTTGGCTTCGGCATGGATACCGGTAGCGGCCTGATGGGCGAGAGCAGCGGCATGCTGCCCCAGCGTCGCCGCTGGTCCGATATCGAGCGTGCGACCCTTTCGTTTGGTTATGGTCTGCGGGTTACCCCGCTGCAACTGGCTTCCGCCTACGCCACCCTGGCCAACAAGGGCAAGCGAGTGCCCATCTCCATCGTCAAGGTCACCACGCCGCCCAAGGGTGAGCAGGTGATCGACCACAACAACGCCTCCGCCATGCTGCAGGCGCTGGAATACGTGGTCGACAACGCCATTCCGAAAGCCAAGATCCCGGGTTATCGGGTGGGTGGCAAGAGTGGTACCGCCAAGGTCGCTGTTGCAGGTGGCTATGGCAAAGATTACATGGCCTGGTTTGCCGGCTTCGCCCCGGCCAGTGATCCCCGTTTCGTCATGGTGGTGGTAATCAACGAGCCAAAAGGCAGCGCCTACTATGGTGGCGCCGTGGCGACCCCGCCGTTTGCAGAGGCCATGGGCGGGGTGCTGCAACTCTTCAATATTCGTCCGGATGCGGTACCCCCTTCGGTACCCACCAAACTCGCCAGTACGGAGGCTCCTGTTGCACCGCGCACTTGATTCATTACTGCGCCCCTTCGGCATTACGGCGCCGGCGCTTGCCCTGACCGATATCCAGCTGGATAGTCGGCGGGTCGGCCCCGGCTCTCTCTTCGTGGCCATTCGCGGCCATCAGGTGGACGGCAGACGGTTTATCGAACAGGCGGTGGCTCAGGGGGCGACCGCTGTTGTGTTTGAGGAGGACGGTGAATTTATCGCGCCAGCGCTTTCCGTTCCCTGCATCGGAATGCGCGATTTGCCTGCTCATCTCTCCGCCCTCGCAGGCTATTTCTACGATCAGCCAGCCAAAAAACTGGAACTGGTGGGGATCACGGGGACCAACGGCAAGAGCACCACTGCGCTGCTGGTCGCCAACTGGCGTACCCTGCTGGGTGGCAAGGCTGGCGTGATGGGTACCATCGGCAACGGTCTGTTTGGCAATCTGATCGAAGCGGAAAACACCACTGGCAGCGCCGTTCAGGTGCAAGCCAATCTGGCCGCCCTGCAAGAGCAGGGGGCGGATCTGGTGGCGATGGAGGTCTCCAGCCACGGTCTGGTGCAACATCGGGTTGCCGCCTTGCCGTTTGCTGCCGCGGTCTTCACCAATCTGAGTCGGGATCACCTCGACTACCACGGCACCATGGAGGCCTATGGTGCCGCCAAGGAGCAGCTGCTGCAGCTGGTCGATGAGCCGAATGCGGTGATCAACCGAGATGACGAGTTGGGTGCCAAGTGGCTCGAAAAATATCCCTTAGCGGTGGCGTTCAGCGTTAATGGTCCGATTGAAAACCATTCCGGCCGTCAGTTAACGGCGCAGCAACTCGATTTTCACCAGCAAGGTTTTCGTGCGCAGATTAACTCCAGCTGGGGGAATGGTGTATTATCCGCCCCCTTGCTCGGGCGCTTCAACGTCAGCAATGTGCTGGCGGCGATGGGTGTCATGCTGGTACTCGGCTATGACTTCGACGAGCTGCTGGCAACTGCCCCGAAATTGCAGCCGGTGACCGGTCGCATGGAGTGCTTTGGCGGCGGTGATGCGCCCCTTGCTGTGGTCGATTATGCCCACACCCCGGACGCGCTGGACAAGGCGCTGCAGGCACTGCGCGTGCATTGCAAAGGCCAGCTCTGGTGTCTGGTCGGTTGTGGTGGTGATCGGGATCGCGGCAAGCGCCCCATGATGGCAGCCATGGCTGAACAGTATGCGGATCGCGTGATCCTGACCGACGACAATCCCCGTACCGAGGAGCCGGCCCGGATCATGGCCGACATGGTGGCGGGTCTTCGCGATCCTGCTGCGGTGCAGGTCGAGCACGATCGGGTCAAGGCGATCAACCTGGCTATCCGTCAGGCGAGCAACCAGGACATCATTCTGGTGGCCGGCAAAGGCCACGAGGATTATCAAATCATTGGAACCGACAAGCGGCACTATAGCGACCGGGAAACCGTCGCCGCCGCTTTGCACACATTAATGGAGTCATTCAAATGATGACCCTCAGGCTTGCCGACCTGGCGCAGGTGCTCGATGCCCGTCTGATTGGTGAAGATGGCGAGATTACTGCGGTCAGCACCGATACCCGTACTCTGGGTGCTGGCGCTCTGTTCGTTGCACTGCGCGGCGAGCGCTTCGATGCCCACGACTTTTGCGAGCAGGCGCTGGCGGCAGGGGCCTCTGCCCTGCTGGTCGAGCGCGAACTGCCGCTGGCCATTCCCCAACTGGTGGTAGCCGATACCCTCAAGGGGCTGGGCCGTCTCGGCAAACTGATGCGTGAGCGCATCAACCCGAAAGTGCTGGCTATCACCGGCAGCTGCGGTAAGACCACGGTGAAGGAGATGGCGACCGCCATCCTGCGTCATGAAGGAGAGGTGCTGGCCACCGCCGGCAACTTCAACAATGAGGTGGGGGTGCCGCTCACCCTGCTGCGCCTCGAACCGCAACACAAGTTTGCGGTGATGGAGCTGGGTGCCAACCACCCGGGCGAGATCGCCTGGACCACCTCGCTGGCCAAACCGGATGCCGCCATCATCAACAACGTGGCTGCCGCTCATCTGGAGGGTTTCGGCTCGCTGGAAGGGGTCTTCCACGCCAAGAGCGAGATTTTTGAGGGCTTGAGCGCCGGCGGCACCGCAATCGTCAACGCCGACAACGAATTCTGGCCTAAGTGGCGCGAGCATGGCATTCGCTGCGCCTTCTCCATCGAAGATCAGAGCCAGCCGTTCCATTCTCGCGATGTGGTTCTCAACGCTCAGGGTTGTGCCGAGTTCGTCATGGTGACCCCGCAGGGTGAGGTGAGCCTGACTCTGGCGATCCCCGGCCGTCATAACGTGGCCAATGCGCTGGCTGCTGCTGCCGGTACCCTGGCGCTAGGTGCTTCTCTGGCCTCGGTCAAAGCCGGTCTGGAGCAGATGGCTCCGGTCAAGGGCCGCTTCTGCGTTCAGCGCTGGGGCGGTCTGACCCTAGTGGACGATACCTACAATGCCAGCGTGGAGTCCGTGCTGGCAGGCATCGATGCCCTGACCGCCATGAGCGGCTTCAAGGTGCTGGTGTTCGGTGACATGCGGGAACTGGGTGAAGAGTCTGCCGAGCAACATGCCCGGGTTGGCCATCATGCCCGCGAGTGCGGTCTGGATGCCGTGCTGACAGTGGGGGAAGAGAGTCGCCATACCGCAGATGCCGCGGCTGGCCGACATTTCGATAACAAGGCGTCGTTGTTTGAAGTGCTTGCGCAAATGATTAATACACATCAGGAAATTTCGATTCTGGTCAAAGGTGCCCGTGGCTCCCGCATGGAAGATATCGTCAAGATGGTCGTCGACCATCAGGAGTCAGCTGCATGTTAGTCTGGCTGGCTGAACTGCTCACCCCGCACTTCACCTTCTTCAACGTCTTCTCCTACCTGACGTTTCGCGCCATCCTGTCGATTATTACCGGTCTGGGTGTTGCGCTCTGGATGGGGCCTCGCCTCATTCGTCGCCTGCAGATCCTGAAGTTCGGTCAGGTGATCCGCAACGATGGTCCCGAGTCTCACCTCAGCAAGCGGGGTACCCCGACCATGGGGGGGCTGATGATCATTGCCGCCATCTTCACTTCCGTGTTGCTCTGGTGCCGCCTCGACAACCCCTATGTCTGGTTAGTGCTGTTTGTGCTGGGGGCCTACGGTGCCATCGGCTTTGCCGACGACTACCTCAAGGTGGTGCGCAAAAACACTGACGGTCTGATCGCCCGCTGGAAGTACTTCTGGCAATCCGCCGTTGCGCTGGGAGTGGCTGTATTCCTCTATGCTACTGCCACCCACGACGGTCAGACCCAGCTGGTGGTGCCCTTCCTCAAAGATGTGATGCCGCAGCTTGGCTTGATGTTTATCCTGCTGACCTACTTTGTCATCGTCGGTACCTCCAACGCGGTCAACCTGACCGATGGTCTGGATGGCTTGGCCATCATGCCGACCGTGATGGTGGCGGGCGGCTTTGCGTTTATTGCCTGGGCAACCGGCAACGTCAACTTCGCCAGTTACCTGCATATTCCCTATGTTCCCTATACCTCCGAGCTGGTGATCGTCTGTACCGCCATCGTCGGTGCGGGTCTGGGCTTCCTCTGGTTCAACACCTATCCGGCGCAGGTCTTCATGGGCGACGTCGGCTCGCTGGCGCTGGGCGGCGCGCTCGGTACCATCGCCGTGCTGGTTCGTCAGGAGTTTCTGCTGGTGATCATGGGCGGAGTCTTCGTGATGGAGACAGTCTCGGTGATCCTGCAGGTGGGGTCATACAAGCTGCGCGGCGTGCGGATTTTCCGTATGGCGCCGATCCATCACCACTACGAGAAGAAGGGCTGGCCGGAGCCGCGCGTTATCGTGCGCTTCTGGATCATCACCCTCGTGCTGGTGCTGCTGGGTCTTGCCACCCTGAAGGTGAGGTAAGGCCATGGTCATCATCATCGGATTGGGTAAAACCGGACTCTCCTGCGTCGACTACTTCCTCGGCCGTGGCGTCACGCCGCTGGTGATGGATACCCGTGCCAACCCGCCCGGCAAGGATCAGCTGCCGCCAGAAGTGGAGCTTATCCACGGGCTGGATGAAGAGCTGCTCAAGCAGGCACACATGATCGTAGCGAGCCCGGGCATTGCCTTGGCGACCCCCGAATTGAAAGCGGCTGCCGGGCGTGGTGTGCAGATAATCGGGGATATCGAGCTGTTTGTGCGCGAGACCCAGACGCCGGTCATCGCCATCACCGGCTCCAACGGCAAGAGCACAGTGACCACCCTGGTGGGCGAGATGATTGCCGAAGCCGGACTCAATGTCGGTGTGGGTGGCAACATAGGGACGCCGGCGCTCGATCTGCTCAAGCAGCCGATGGATCTCTGCGTGCTGGAGCTCTCCAGCTTCCAGCTGGAGACCACCTATAGCCTGCGCGCTGCCGCCTCCGTGGTGCTCAACCTCTCCGAAGATCATATGGATCGCTATCAGGGCATGGCCGACTATCGCGCCGCCAAGATGGAGATCCATCAGAACTCCAAACATATTCTGGTCAACCGTGACGATGCCCAGACCCTGCCCGATGTGGGTCAGGTGTGGCAGAGCTTTGGTCTCGACTGCAATGGTTACGGCCGCTGCCTGCTGGATGGTCGTTACTGGCTGACCCTGCACGGCGAGCCCCTGATCGCGGTGGACGAGATGAAGATCGTCGGCGCCCACAATCAGGCCAACGCCCTTGCCGCCATGGCGCTGTGCGATGCGGTTGGCATTCCCCGCGCGGCACAACTCACCGTGCTGCGCCGTTTTGAAGGTCTGCCGCACCGTGCCCGCTTCGTGCGAGAGGTTAACGGAGTGCGCTGGATCAACGACTCCAAGGCGACCAACGTAGGCGCCACACTGGCTGCCGTGGCCGGTGTGCGCGAGTCGGTCAGGGGGCGTCTGTTGCTGCTGGCCGGTGGTCAGGGCAAGGGGCAGGATTTTGGTCCCATTCAGGCGCTGCTGGGCAACCAGATCGATCACATGTACTGCTTCGGCCAGGATGCCGAGGTGCTGCTGGCACTGGGTGAGCAGACTGAACGGGTTGCCGACCTTGCTGCCGCCGTTGCCAAGGCGGCTGCCGATGCCAGGCCCGGTGACTGGGTGCTGCTGGCGCCCGCCTGTGCCAGCCTGGATCAGTTCAAGTCGTTCGAGGTGCGCGGCGATCGCTTCACCGAGATGGTGATGGCGCTATGAACGCCCTTCGCGCAGCTGCAGGTCTTTTCCAGCGCTGGTTGTTACCGGCGCGTCCCGCCGGTCTCTATGATCGGCAGCTGGTCGTGCTGGCGCTTGCGTTGATGGCGCTCGGGGTAGTGATCGTGGCATCCGCCTCGATCCCCGAGGGGATCTCTCTGGGTGACGATCCCTTCATGTTCGTGAAACGTCACGCCATGTTTCTGGTGATGGCGCTCGGCATCTCCTGGTTCGTACTGCAGGTGCCGATGGCACGCTGGCAGGAACACAATGGCCCCATGCTGCTGCTGGCTATCTTGATGCTGGTGCTGGTGCTGCTGGTGGGACGCAACGTCAACGGTGCGGTGCGCTGGTTACCGCTCGGCCCGTTCAACCTGCAGCCTGCCGAATTCGGCAAGCTGGCGCTCTTTGTCTATCTGGCCGGTTATCTGGTGCGGCGCCAGAACGAGGTGCGTGAAGCCTGGATTGGCTTCCTCAAGCCGCTAGCGGTATTCGGGGTGCTGGCCGTCCTGTTGCTGCTGCAGCCTGACCTGGGTTCCACCGTGGTGATGTTCGTGACCTCGTTCGGCATGCTTTTTCTGGCGGGGGCCCGACTCGGCCAGTTCCTGACCCTGATCGGTGCTGGCGTAGGTGCCGTGGTGATGCTGATCATCGTCGAGCCTTACCGGATGCGGCGGGTTACCTCCTTTATGGATCCCTGGGCCGATCCGTTTGGCAGTGGCTATCAGTTGACCCAGTCGCTGATGGCGTTTGGCCGCGGCAGCTGGTTCGGCGAAGGGCTGGGCAACTCGATCCAGAAGATGGAGTACCTGCCGGAAGCGCATACCGACTTCGTCTTTGCGATCCTCGGTGAAGAGCTCGGCTATGCCGGTGTGCTGGGTGCCCTGTTCCTGATCTTCGCACTGGCGGTCAAGGCGTTGAAGCTGGGCCACAAGGCTCTTGCTGCCGATCGCCTCTATGACGGTTATCTGGCCATCGGTATCGGGATCTGGTTCAGTTTCCAGACCTTCGTTAACGTTGGCGCGGCCAGCGGCATGATGCCGACCAAAGGGTTGACCTTGCCGCTCGTGAGTTACGGTGGCTCCAGTCTCATCATCATGACGGTGGCAGTGAGCATGTTGATTCGAATCGATTTTGAGTTGCGTCAGGCGACAGCCCAGGCGCGGGTGCGGGAGGTTTAGTGAGCAAGACGCTGTTGGTGATGGCAGGTGGTACCGGGGGACATGTATTCCCGGGTCTGGCCGTAGCCGATCGATTGAAGGAGCAGGGCTGGACTGTCCACTGGCTGGGCACCGCCGACCGGATGGAAGCCGAGCTTGTGCCTGCCCATGGCTATCCCATCTCCTTTATCGATATTCAGGGGGTGCGTGGCAACGGCATCAAGCGGCTGCTGGCGGCGCCCTATCGCATCGTGAAATCCGTGCTGCAGGCGCGTCAGGTGCTCAAAACCATTCGCCCGGATGTGGTGCTCGGCATGGGCGGCTTTGCCTCCGGCCCGGGTGGCGTCGCGGCTTGGTTCTCCGGCATCCCGTTGCTGCTGCACGAGCAGAATGCTGCAGCCGGTATGACCAACAAGCTGCTGGCGCGTATCGCCAAGCGGGTGTTGATGGCATTCCCGGGGGCGTTTGCGCCGAGCCGCCGCACTGCCGTGGTGGGTAATCCGGTTCGCCCCGAAGTGGTCGCACTGCCGGATCCGCAACTGCGTAGCAGCAGCGAGCCGTTGCATCTGCTGATCGTGGGCGGAAGTCTGGGGGCTCGCGTGCTCAACGAGCAGGTGCCCGCAGCGGTCGCTGCGGCTGGTGTGCCTATCGAGGTGCGTCACCAGTGTGGCAAGGGCAATGGCGACACTGTCAGCGCGGCCTATGCCCAGCACGGTATCAATGCCGAGGTCAGCGAATTTATCAAGGATATGGCGGGAGCCTATGCCTGGGCCGACCTGGTGGTCTGCCGGGCGGGAGCCCTGACCGTCTCCGAAGTGGCTGCTGCCGGTGTGGCCGCCATCTTCGTGCCGCTGCCCCATGCAGTGGATGATCACCAGACCCGCAACGCCCTGACGCTGGTCGATGGCGGTGCGGCCGAGTTCCTGCCCCAGTCCGAGTTGACCACAGCCTCGCTGGCTGCGCGTCTCTCCTGGCTCGCCGGGCGCAGGGAGACGCTGTTTAACATGGCCAAGGCCGCCCGTCGCGTCGCTATTACCGATGCGGCAGAGCGGGTTGCTGACGAGTGCAAACGACTCGCCGCAGGGCAGACAAATAAAGAGTAAGGATGAGATTGCACTGGCCACGCCGTGCAGCCTCACCCCTTTGTAGATTGATGCTGTGAGATGAGGCCGTTTGAGAGCAAACGGCTTGCGGCAGACTAAAGAGACGATTATGACCAAGGTTGAACTGGCAAAACTGCGTACTGTGATCCCCGAAATGCGCCGCGTGCGTCGCATCCATTTTATCGGCATCGGTGGTGCCGGTATGGGCGGGATCGCCGAAGTGCTTGCCAACGAAGGGTATCAGGTAACGGGTTCTGATCTGGCTCGCAATGCGGTGACCGAGCGGCTTGAAGCTCTGGGCGCCCATATCTTTACCGGCCACAGCGCCGAGCACGTCAACGGCGCCAGCGTGGTCGTGGTCTCCACTGCCATCAAGCAGGACAACCCGGAGCTGCTGGCTGCCCGCGAACTGCGGATCCCGGTAGTACGCCGTGCCGAGATGCTGGCCGAGCTGATGCGTTTCCGGCACGGTATCGCCATCGCCGGTACTCACGGCAAGACAACCACTACCAGTCTGGTGGCGAGCATCTATGCCGAAGCCGACCGCGATCCGACTTTCGTTATCGGTGGTCTGCTCAACAGCGCTGGCACCAATGCCCGTCTGGGCAGCAGCCGTTATCTGATCGCCGAGGCGGATGAGAGCGACGCCTCCTTCCTGCATCTGCAGCCGATGGTCTCTATCGTGACCAACATCGAAGCAGATCACATGGACACCTACGGCGGTGATTTCTCCAAGCTGAAGGCCACCTTTATCGAGTTTCTGCACAACCTGCCTTTCTACGGTCTGGCGGTAGTCTGCATCGATGATCCGGTGATTCGTGGCATGTTGCCCGAGATTGCCCGCCCGACCCTGACTTACGGTCTCTCTGACGATGCGGATGTGCAGGTGCTGGAATTTGTCCAGACCACCAACCACAGCTGCTTCCGGGTGCGCCGCAAAGATGCGGGTGAGCTGCAGGTAACCCTCAACTTGCCGGGGATCCACAACGCCTTGAACGCTGCCGCGGCGATTGCTGTCGCGACGGAAGACGGAGTCAGCGACGATGCCATTATCCGTGCGCTGGCCAAGTTTGAAGGGGTTGGCCGTCGCTTCCAGCAGTATGGTGAGTTCGAAACCGGTCGCGGCAAGGCGATGCTGGTGGACGATTATGGCCACCATCCGAGCGAAGTGAAGGTGACCATCAATGCCGCTCGGGCCGGCTGGCCGGAGAAGCGTCTGGTCATGGTGTTCCAGCCGCATCGCTACACCCGTACTCGCGACCTCTACGAAGACTTTGCGGACGTGCTCTCCAAGGTGGACGTACTGGTAATGCTGGAGGTTTATGCTGCCGGCGAGGATCCGATCCCGGGGGCAGACGGTCGTGCGCTGTGCCGCTCCATCCGTTCGCGCGGCAATCTGGAACCCATCTTTGTGGCCACGCCAGATGACGTGCCGGCCGTGCTGGCCGACCTGGTTGGCGAAGGGGATCTGGTGCTGACTCAGGGGGCGGGGAACGTCGGAGCGCTGGCCCGTCGTCTCGGCGAGATGAAATTGAGCATAGATAGCATGAAATCTGGTGCCTGAGGGCCCAATGAGTATTTTGACCGCCAAGCCGGGGCCTATATAATGGCGAACCGGTCTGTCAAAAGGCCGGTTTAGCGCGTTACACGGGGATCGAGCGGGTGGAGGCAAGGGCACAGGGGCGCACCAAGGGCGGCTTCATCGCAGGCGTGATGTTTTTCCTGCTGGTTATATGGGGCTGCTACCGGACTGCGCTGGATGTTAAAGGTTGGCTGACGGATGCCAACCGGTTGCCCATGAGCGAGCTGTTGCTGCAGGGGCAACACCAGTATCTGGAAACCGAAGAGCTGCGACTGGCCGTGCTGGATGGCGCCGAGTCACGCAACTTCTTCGAGTTGGATGTTAACGAATTGCAGGCACGGCTTAATGCCTTGCCATGGGTAGCCTCGGTATCGGTACGCAAGAAGTGGCCGAACAAGATCAAGGTCTACCTGACAGAACAGGACGTGGCGGCGCGCTGGAACGGCAACCGCTTCGTCAACACCAAAGGCAAGGTGTTCAGTGCACCGGATCGGGTCAAGATACCGCTGTTGCAGCTGTCGGGACCGGATGACCAGGCCGCCATGGTGTTGAAAGAGAGTCGGCAGTATGAAGCGCAACTGGCTGCCAAAGGATACAAGTTGCTGGGGGTGAATCTGACCCCCCGCCATGCCTGGGAACTGACCCTAGATGGCAATATCAAGCTGTTTCTGGGGCGCAACGACATAGCGCTCCGGTTGCAGCGGTTTATCGATGCCTTCCCGGCTATCGAACCTCGAGCGCAGGTTGCGTACGTGGATCTTCGATACGATACCGGAGTGGCAGTTGGCTGGAAGAAGAGCGAAGAGAAAGTGCATGACCAACACCGCAGATAGGAATTTGATTGTCGGACTGGATATCGGCACAACCAAAGTGGCGGTTCTGGTCGGTGAAGTATTGCCGGACGGTGAACTGAACGTCATCGGTATGGGCAGTCACGCTTCCCGCGGGATGGAGAAGGGCGGTGTCAACGACCTCGACTCCGTGGTCAAGTCACTGCGCCGTGCGGTGGAAGAGGCCGAGATGATGGCGGATTGCCAGATCAGCTCGGTTTACCTCGGCTTGTCCGGCAAGCATATCGACTGCCGCAACGAGACCGGCATGGTGCCCATCTCCGATGAAGAGGTGACTCAGGAAGACGTGGACAACGTTATCCACACCGCCAAGTCGGTTCGCCTTTCGGATGAACTGCGGGTGCTGCACGTGCTGCCTCAGGAGTTTGCCATCGACTATCAGGAAGGGATCAAGAATCCGGTTGGTCTCTCCGGTGTACGGATGGCGGCCAAGGTGCATCTCATCACCTGCCATAACGACATGGCTCGCAACATCGAGAAGTGTGTCGAAAAAGTGGGTCTGCGAGTCGATCAGCTGATCTTCTCCGCGCTGGCATCCAGCTACGCGGTGCTGACTGAAGATGAGAAAGAGCTGGGTGTCTGCGTGGTGGACATCGGAGGTGGCACCATGGACATGTCGCTGTTTACCGGCGGTGCCCTGCGCCACACCAAGGTGATCCCGTACGCTGGCAGCACTGTGACCAGCGACATCGCCTACGCCTTCGGCACGCCGCCGCTCGATGCAGAAGCGATCAAGGTACGCTACGGCTGTGCCCTCGGTCGTCTGGTCAGCAAGGAAGACAATATTGAAGTGCCGAGTGTCGGCGGTCGTCCGGCGCGCAGCCTGCAACGGCAGACACTGGCAGAAGTAATCGAGCCCCGCTACACCGAGTTGCTCTCCATGGTGAATGATGAGCTGGTGCGGGTACAAAGCGAATTGAAAGCGCAGGGGGTCAAGCATCAGCTGGCTGCCGGTGTGGTCTTGACCGGCGGCGCTGCCCAGATCGAAGGCATTGTGGAGTGTGCAGAGCAGATCTTCCAGAGCCAGGTTCGGGTAGGGGAGCCCATGAATATTCGTGGCTTGAGTGATTATGTGCAGGCGCCGGTGTACTCGACTGCGGTCGGGTTGCTGCAGTACGGCCGTACACATCAGGCAACAGGTAGCAACAAAGAATATGCCGCCAAGGCAAGCGTCGGTGGTCTGGTCAAACGGGTCAGCAACTGGCTGCGTGGCGAGTTTTAAGAATTTTGCTGAGTCAGGCAAATAAAGCGGAGAGACAACATGTTTGAATTTATGGATAGCCACACTGACGAAGCCGTCATTAAAGTGATCGGTGTAGGTGGCGGCGGCGGCAACGCTGTCGAACACATGGTTCGTCAAAACATCGAAGGTGTCGAGTTCATCACCGTCAACACCGACGCCCAGGCACTGCGTAACTCCAGTGCCAACACCACTCTGCAGATCGGCGGTGGCATCACCAAAGGTCTGGGTGCTGGCGCCAACCCGGAAGTGGGTCGTGATGCGGCCATGGAAGATCGCGAAGCGCTGCGTGAGCTGCTGACCGGCTCCGACATGGTGTTCATTGCTGCCGGTATGGGCGGTGGTACCGGTACCGGTGCTGCGCCGATCGTGGCCGAAGTGGCTCGCGAAATGGGCATCCTGACCGTTGCTGTGGTCACCAAGCCGTTCTCCTTCGAAGGGAAGAAGCGGATGGGCTTTGCTGCGCACGGTATCGAAGAGCTTTCCAAGAACGTCGACTCCCTGATCACCATCCCCAACGACAAGTTGCTGAAGGTGCTGGGTCGTGGCATCTCCCTGCTGGACGCCTTCAAGGCTGCCAACGATGTGCTGCTTGGCGCGGTACAGGGCATTGCCGAGCTGATCACCCGTCCGGGCCTGATCAACGTCGACTTCGCTGACGTGCGTACCGTTATGCGCGAAATGGGTACCGCCATGATGGGTACCGGTTCCGCTTCCGGTGATGACCGTGCCGAAGAAGCGGCCGAGAAGGCCATCTCCAGCCCGCTGCTGGAAGACGTGGATCTGGCCGGTGCCCGCGGCATCCTGGTCAACATCACTGCCGGTATGGACATGACCATCGAAGAGTTCGAAACCGTCGGTAACGCGGTCAAGGCTTTCGCTTCCGAGAACGCCACTGTAGTAGTGGGTACCGTAATCGATCCGGAAATGCACGACGAACTGCGCGTGACAGTGGTTGCCACCGGTATCGGTGCCGAGCGCAAGCCGGACATCACTCTGGTCAAGAGCAGCCAGGTGCAAGAGCGCCCGGTACGTCAGCCGCTGGTTAGCGACATGATGCAGGGCCGCGTGATGGACGAAGCTCCGGCCAAGGTGGTTAACGCCGAGCCGCAAGCCCGTCGTGAACCGGATTATCTGGATATTCCGGCGTTCCTGCGCAAGCAGGCAGACTAAGTCTCTTATGAGGCGTGTTTGTCTGTTGCTTAAGGAATGTGCTAAGATGGCCTGCCAACGATCATCTGGTCCGGATTTTAAGCTGTTTAGGGTACACCCATGATTAGACAAAGAACCTTGAAAACGAGTGTTCAGGCGACTGGCGTCGGCCTGCATTCGGGCCGGAAAGTCACCATGACATTCCGTCCGGCTCCTGTGAATACAGGGATCGTTTACTTGCGTACCGACCTGAATCCTGTGGTGGAGCTGCCAGCCAATGCCGATCAGGTGCGTGATACCGTGCTCTGTACCGCTCTGGTCAACGAAGCCGGCGTGCGTGTCTCTACCATTGAGCACCTCTCCGCCGCGTTGGCCGGGATGGGGATCGACAACCTCTACGTCGAGGTTGACGCGCCCGAGATCCCGGTGATGGACGGCAGTGCGCATCCCTTTATCTACCTGCTGCAGGAAGTCGGGATCCGTGAGCAAAATGCTGCCAAGCAGTTTGTGCGGATCAAGAAGAGCATCCGTGTTGAAGATGGCGACAAGTGGGCGGAATTCCACCCTTATCGCAACGGCTTCAAGATGGATCTCGAGATCGATTTCCAGCATCCGGTTTTTGAAGGGCGCAACCAGCGTTGTGTACTGGATTTCTCTGGTGCCTCCTTCGTGAAAGAGATCAGCCGTGCCCGTACTTTCGGGTTCATGCGTGATATCGAGTACCTGCGTTCCCAGAATCTGGCGCTGGGCGGAAGCCTGGAAAACGCCGTGGTACTGGATGACTACCGGGTACTGAACGAAGATGGTCTGCGTTACGAGGACGAGTTCGTCAAGCACAAGATGCTGGACGCAATCGGTGACCTCTATATGTGCAACCGCAGCATTATCGGTGAGTTCCGCGCTTACAAGACAGGGCATGCCCTGAACAACAAACTGCTGCGTGCCCTGCTGGCCGAGCAGGAGGCATGGGAACTGGTGACCTTCGAGGGTGAGGGCGACAAAGCGCCTATCGCTTACTACGATAACGGTCTGGTTCTGGCCTGATAGCTGTGCAACGGAACGTCGGTCCCCTCTCCGCACCGACGTTCCGTCATTTGTTTACTCCATCCTTTAATACCGACTATCTCCCGGTTTTATTTCCCGTGCAGGCCCATGGCCGCACCTGACCGAGCAGACTGATTTCTATGAGCATTACCCTGATCCTCCACGGCAAGCAGCGACGCAGGTTGCACTTACCAAAACAACGTCTGGCATGGGTCGGCGGTATTGTTTTCTCCCTGTTGGCCCTTGGGGGCGGCTGGCTCTGGCAGAGCTGGCAGAAGAAGATGGATGCGCTTGAAGTGGCGCTGGCCATGGCAGAACAGCGTTCCGTAGACCAGAGCGGCGATGAAGCCCGCGAGCAGCTGGCGATGCTGGCAGCCCAGGTGGGCACCATGCAGGGCCAGCTTGGCCGCCTGAATGCCCTTGGCGAACGGCTGACCGAGCAGGCCGATCTCGATCCCGAAGAGTTCAATTTCAAAGAGCTGCCCCCGATGGGCGGCCCCTCTTACGATGAAGATCTGGAAGTGAGCCTCAACGAGCTGCAAGCCTCCATGAAACATCTCAGCCAACAGCTCAGCAGTCGTGAAGAGCAGCTGTCGGTACTTGAATCTTTCATCATGAATCACCATATCACCGATGCCGGTTTTATTTCCGGCACGCCGGTCAAGCAGGAGCGAGTCTGGGTCTCGTCCGGCTTTGGCGGACGGGTCGATCCGTTCAACGGGCGTGCCAAGATGCACAAAGGGGTGGATTACCGTGGCAAACCCGGGACCCCCATTCTGGCCACAGGGCCTGGCATTGTCAGCTGGGCCGGCCGTCATCCGGAATTTGGCAACATGGTGGAGATTAATCACGGCAATGGTCTGGTCACCCGCTATGCCCACAACTCCAAGTTGCTGGTCGAGGTGGGCACCCTGGTTGATCAGGGGCAGAAGATTGCCTTGATGGGACGCACCGGTCGCGCGACCGGGGTCCATTTGCATTACGAAGTGTTGAAAGATGGTCGTCAGGTAAACCCCGCACGCTTTCTCAGTGCCAGCCGGGGTTAGGTTTTTTTCTTCAGGTTCCAGTGACGGAACGCTTTATATAACCAGAAATAGTTGGTACCCATGATTAGCACACTGCTTACCAAGATTATCGGCAGCCGGAACGACAGAACGCTCAAGGCTTTGCGCAAAATTGTAAAACAGATCAATGCCATGGAGCCGCAGTTCGAGGCTCTCTCGGATGCCGAGCTGCAGGCCAAGACGGCCGAGTACCGTCAGCGTCTGGAGCAGGGCGAGACCCTGGAGCAGCTGCTGCCGGAAGCCTTCGCCACTGTGCGCGAAGCCTCCAAGCGGGTATTTGGCATGCGTCACTTCGACGTGCAGCTGATCGGCGGCATGGTGCTGAACTCCAACCGCATCGCGGAAATGAAGACCGGTGAGGGTAAGACCCTGACCGCGACCCTGCCGGCTTACCTGAATGCCCTGAGCGGCCGCGGCGTCCACGTCGTGACCGTGAACGACTATCTGGCCAAGCGTGACGCCGAGGCAAACCGCCCGCTGTTCTCCTTCCTCGGCATGACCGTGGCGTGCAACGTGCCGGGCATGGATGCATCCCAGAAGCGTGACGCCTATGCGGCCGATATCACCTACGGTACCAACAACGAATTCGGTTTCGACTACCTGCGCGACAACATGGCGTTCTCGCCCGAGCAGCGCGTCCAGCGTCCGCTCAACTACGCGCTGGTGGATGAGGTGGACTCGGTGCTCATCGACGAAGCCCGTACCCCGCTCATCATCTCCGGCCCGGCGGAAGACAGCTCCGAGCTCTATATTCGTGTCAACAAGCTGATCCCGCTGCTGGTCAAGCAGGACAAGGAAGATACCGAGGAGTACACCGGCGACGGTCACTACACGGTAGACGAGAAGAACCGTCAGGCGCTGCTGACCGAAAACGGCCAGATCTTCGTGGAAGAGCTTCTCAAGAAAGAGGGGCTGCTCGATGAGAACGACTCTCTGTTCTCCGCCACCAACATCAGCCTGCTGCACCACGTCAACGCCGGTCTGCGCGCCCATACCCTGTTTGAGCGCAACGTCGACTACATCGTGCAGAAGGACGAGATCGTCATCGTCGACGAGCATACCGGCCGTACCATGCCGGGCCGTCGCTGGTCTGATGGTCTGCATCAGGCGGTCGAGGCGAAGGAAGGGGTCAAGATCCAGAACGAGAACCAGACTCTGGCTTCCATCACCTTCCAGAACTACTTCCGTCTCTACAACAAGCTGGCGGGCATGACCGGTACTGCTGATACCGAAGCTTTTGAATTCCAGCAGATTTATGGCCTGGATACCGTGGTTATCCCGACCAACAAGCCGATGGTGCGCAAAGACATGGGCGATCTGGTCTACCTGACCGCCAACGAGAAGTATGCCGCCATCGTCAAGGACATCCGCGAGTGCGTGGAGCGTGGCCAGCCAGTACTGGTAGGTACCGTTTCCATCGAGAACTCCGAACTGCTCTCCGGCATTCTCAACAAGGAGAAGATCCCGCACCAGGTGCTGAACGCCAAGTTCCACGCCATGGAAGCGGAGATCGTCGCCCAGGCTGGCCAGACTGGCGCGGTCACCATCGCCACCAACATGGCGGGTCGTGGTACCGACATAGTGCTGGGCGGTAACTGGCAGGCGGAGATCGCCAAGCTGGAGAATCCGACCGAGGCACAGGTTGCCGAGCTCAAATCGGCATGGCAGGTGCGTCACGATGCGGTGCTGGCTGCCGGCGGCCTGCATATCATCGGTACCGAGCGTCACGAGTCCCGTCGTATCGACAACCAGCTGCGCGGCCGTTCCGGTCGTCAGGGTGACCCGGGCTCCTCCCGTTTCTATCTCTCCATGGAAGATACCCTGATGCGGATCTTCGCCTCCGATCGCGTGACCGGCATGATGAAGAAGCTGGGTATGGAAGAGGGCGAGGCCATCGAGCACCCGTGGGTCACCAAGGCGATTGAAAACGCCCAGCGCAAGGTGGAAGGTCGCAACTTCGACATCCGCAAGAGCCTGCTGGAGTTTGATGACGTTGCTAACGACCAGCGCAAGGTGGTTTACGAGCAGCGCAACGAGTTGCTGGATACCAACGACATCTCCGAGACCATTCACGTTATCCGCGATGACGTTTATGGCGCCATCATCGATGAGTACATTCCGCCCCAGTCTCTGGAGGAGATGTGGGATGTACCGGGTCTGGAAGCTCGCCTTAAGTCCGACTTCGCCCTCGACCTGCCGCTGCAGCAGTGGCTGGCGGAAGATGACAAGCTGTACGAAGAGAAGCTGCGCGAGCGCATTCTGGACGAAGCCACCAAGCTCTATGCACACAAGGAGGAGCTGGTTGGCAAAGAGGTGCTGCGCAACTTCGAGAAAGCGGTGATGCTGCAGACTCTGGATGGCCTCTGGAAAGAGCATCTGGCGGCCATGGATCACCTGCGTCAGGGCATCCATCTGCGCGGCTACGCCCAGAAGAACCCCAAGCAGGAGTACAAGCGCGAATCCTTCGATCTGTTTACCCAGATGCTGGAAACTCTCAAGCGCGACGTGGTCAGCATCCTGAGCCGGGTTCAGGTGCAGGAGCGCGATGTAGAGGCGATGGAAGAGCAGCAGCGCCAGCAGGCCGAGTCTGCCCCCCGTACCTACACCCACGCTGCTGCCGAGAACCAGCTGGCGGACGAAGAGGAAAGTGCTGCCGAGAGTCACACCACCTTCGTGCGCGACGAGCAGAAGATCGGCCGTAACGATCCCTGCCCGTGCGGCTCCGGCAAGAAGTACAAGCATTGCCACGGTCAGTTGACCTGATCGACCCGATGCCATAAAAGGCGGGCCCAGTGCCCGCCTTGTTATTGGTGGCAACAAGCGAACAGAGGTTATTGATGGAACAGAAAAAACGGATCTGGGTGGCCGTTGGCGTCATCGAGAACGAGCAAGGCGATATCTTCATTGCCAAGCGCTCTTCCGACCGCCATCAGGGCGATCGCTGGGAGTTTCCCGGCGGCAAGGTGGAGTCCGGTGAGGATCTGCTGACAGCGCTGGATCGGGAGCTGTGGGAGGAGATCGGGATCCGGGTGCAGGATTGTGCCCCCTTCATGGAACTGCATCACGACTACCCGGAGAAGCAGGTACTGCTCGATATCTGGAAAGTGACCCGTTTCAGCGGTGAACCCTTTGGCAAAGAGGGTCAGGAGTGTTTATGGGTGCCGGTCGCCGAACTGCACAACTACCACTTCCCTGATGCCAACGGCCCGATTGTGGCGCGTCTGCAGGCGGCTCAAGCGTAACCTGCCGTTATCTAGCTATGTAAAAAGGGCCGTATGGCCCTTTTTACTTTGCAGAATCGAGCGACCTCTGGCTTATAGCCACTGATCACCCTCTTCCGGCTCTGGCAGCAGGTCAGGGTTGATCTCCCCGGGGATCCGCTTCTCCTCATCGGCCCACTCGCCGAGATCGATCAGCTGGCAGCGCTTGCTGCAGAAGGGGCGAAACGGGCTCTGCGGGCCCCATTCCACTTCGCTCTGGCAGGTCGGGCACTTTACCTTGGTGACCATAAGCACTCCCTAGCAGCAGGCGAGCTGGAATGGCACATCGCCAATCGGCTGTTCGCCGGTTGGCAGGAAGCGCAGCGCAAAGCGGTTCTTGTGGCCGCTCAGGGTGGGGTAGCAGCAGAGGTTGCCCGGCAGCTTGATGCGGATAAGCTCGGCGCTCTCGGCGGTATCCTGGAAGAAACCATTGGTCGCTACCTGCTCGCTGAAACTGCCTGATTCGCGCCACAGGCGCAGCAACAGGGTGATGGCATTCATCAGCAGGGTGATGTCGCTCAGCCACAGCTGCATCTGCTGATGGCGGGTAATGGCAGGCGTACCGAGCCAGTGGTGCAACTGCGGTACGTCGAAGGCACACAGGCCACCCGGGATGGAGAAGCGCTGACGGATGGAGCCGAGCAGGCGATCCTCTTTCAGGCGCGCGCCGGGGCGTGGGGAGTTGAGCAGGCTGCGGGAGAGCTGGCTGCTCTCGTGCTGCATCTGCTTGATCTGCTCCAGATCGACGTCGGGCAGGCTGGCCCAGTGGCTCAGGCGCTGGCCGAGACGCTCGAGATCCTTGATCAGGTCGGCACGCAGGTCACCACGCTCCAGCAGCTCCTGCAGATCGAACAACCCTTTGAAGAAGGCGATATGAGCCCAGGGCTGGTCGTTCTCCAGATTGTCGCGGATCTGGGAAAACAGGGATTCCAGACGAAGATAGGTCCGGCTTTTTTCATTGAGGGGGAAATCGTAAATCATGCCTAATCCTGGCCAGCCATAAATCCGGCCTAGTGTACTCACTGTTAACCGGCTTGTTGAGAGGCAAATGCCAGATATGTTTCGTGCAGCGTTAAAATCCGAGCTTTTATCGCCATTTCGCTGCCATTGAGGTTCTCGATGACATCATCCGCCGCTGCCAGGCGCTCCGACCGGCTCGCCTGTGCGGCGATGATGGCCTTGGCCTGCTCGGCGGTAACACCATCCCGGCGGCAGGTGCGCTCGATTTGGGTCGCCTCGTCCACATCGACTACCAGTACCCTATTGGCCAGGCCGGTGAGCTTGTTTTCCACCAGTAGCGGCACGACCAGCAGACAGTAGGGGGAGCGGGCTGCGGCACACTGGCGCTGCATCTCGCTGCGAATGAGCGGGTGGAGCAGGGCATTTAGCCATGCTTTGGTCGATGGGTCACTGAAAACCCGTTCGCGCAGGCGGCGGCGATCCAGTTGACCGTCGGGGGTTATGACATCAGGGCCAAAGTGGTCGGCGATGGCTGCGAGAGCCGGGCTGCCGGGCTCAACGACCTCGCGGGCAATCACATCGGCATCCACGACGTCGATACCCAGCTCGGCAAATTGGTTGGCAATTGTCGTCTTGCCGCTGCCGATGCCGCCGGTTATTGCAACTACATACATGAGTCAGAGCGCCTGTTTCAGAGGATGGTGGTGAGATACCAGCGGGTGATGGTATCGCCCCATAGCAGCGCAATCCAGCCCGCGATGGCGAGGTAGGGACCAAAGGGGATGGGGTTACCCTGATGGTGTTTGCGCAGGGCAATGAGCGAGATGCCGATGATGGCACCAACCAAAGATGAGAGCAGCAGTATGATCGGCAGTGCCTGCCAGCCGAGCCAGGCCCCCAGTGCCGCCAGCAACTTGAAGTCGCCATAGCCCATCCCTTCCTTGCCGGTCAGCAGTTTGAAAGCCCAGTAGAGGCTCCAGAGCACCAGATATCCAGCCATGGCACCGATCACAGCATCAGCAAGCGGTGCAAAACCACCGCTCAGGTTGAACAGCAAACCGCCCCATAGCAGCGGCAGGGTCAGCTGATCTGGCAGCAACATCTTGTCGAGATCGATAAAGGTGAGGGCCACCAATACCCAGGTCAGTAGCAGGGCGGCAAGGGTACCCCAACCCGGTGAAATCACCATGGCTACGGCCACCGAGAGGAGGGCTGTAAATAGTTCAACCAGCGGATAGCGGGCCGAAATAGGGGCTTGGCACTCACCACAGCGCCCCTTGAGCCAGAGCCAGCTCAACAGCGGGATATTTTCCAGTGCTGTGATGGCATGGCCGCAATGGGGGCATGCCGAGCGCGGCACCATCAGGTTGTAGCGCGGTTCGGTTGATTGCTCTTCATCGGGGGTGAAGTAGCCTCGATATTCAGCCTGCCATTCTCGTTCCAACATAATGGGCAACCGATGGATCACCACGTTGAGAAAGCTGCCGATCATCAGGGAGAAGATAAAAACCAGCGAGAAGTAGAGCCAGGGCAATCCGTGAGCCAGCTCGAGAAGAAGTGTCATAACCAACCGTCAGTCATCAAATGAGGGGGAGGGCATGGTTGTAGTGCCATGCCCTGATAAATCAGCCTACCACGTCGCCAAGCTTGAAGATGGGCAGGTACATAGCGATAACCATACCGCCGACCAGCACCCCGAGCACCACCATGATGAGGGGTTCCAGCAGGCTGGTGAGGCCATCGACCAGATCATCCACCTCCTGTTCGAAGATGGTGGCGACCTTGGAGAGCATATCATCGATGGCGCCGGACTCCTCGCCGATCATCACCATCTGGATCACCATGTCGGGGAAAAGATCCACGGTACGCATAGCAACGTTGATCTGCATGCCGGCTACCACCTCGTTGCGAATTGCCATCACTGCGGTGCGATAGACATAGTTACCTGAGGCTCCAGCAGCTGAAATAAGCGCATCTACCAGCGGGATACCGGCCGAGAAGGTGGTGGAAAGGGTGCGAGCAAAGCGGGCCATGGCGGCTTTGTGCAGGATCATCCCGACTACCGGAATAGTGAGCACAAACTTGTCGGTATTATCTTTTACCTTCTGGGAGGCTCGCCAGGCACGGACATAGAGAAAGATGGCCAGCGCGATTCCACCGAAGAAAACGTACCACCAGTTCTGCATAAAGCGGGAGATGCCGATAACAAACTGCGTAAATGCAGGCAGCTCGGCACCGAAGCTTTTGAAGATATCTTCGAATTGCGGGATGACGAAGAGCAACAGGATGGAGGTAACGACAATCGCAACCAGGATAACCATGGTTGGGTAGAACATCGCCTTTTTTATCTTCGACTTGAGCGCTTCCGATTTTTCCCGATAGGTGGCGATGCGGTCATAGATGGTTTCCAGCGCGCCGGACTGTTCGCCCGCTTCCACCAGATCGCAATAAAGATCGTCAAAGTAGAGAGGATGACGGCGCAGCGCTTCCGACATGGGGGTGCCGGTTTCCACATCAGCGGCAATCTGCCCCATCAGTTCGCGCATGGATGCCTTTTCGTGACTGCGGGCGATGATTTGCAGGCTTTGTACCAGAGGAACGCCGGCGGAGAGCATGGTAGTGATCTGGCGCGATACGATGGCAATATCCATCGGTTTGATCTTGGCACCGCCCTTGGAGAAGAGCCCCTGACTCTTCTTGGCAACCTTGGTGACATTGACGCCCTGCTTGCGCAGCTCTGCCTTCACTGTGGCTATGTTCTCTGCTTGAAGCTCGCCAGAGACTTTTTGTCCTTTGCGGTTTACCCCTTGCCAGCGAAAGGCGAAGACTTTTTTCGGAGCATTGGTTTTCTTGGTCAGCGTTGCCATCGATGCATCCTGCAAATGGACTGGAGGGAAGAGGATAACCCCTGAACCGTCGGATTTGATGTCTTGCCTCTGCGGCCGACTGCTATCCGGTCAATATCTTTACCCGTGTTTATGCACTCTGATGCCTGCTATCGGGATGAGCAATCAATTTGTCGTCACCCGGTTGACCTCTGCCAGACTGGTGACGCCAAGGCGAGCCTTTTCCAATCCTGACATGCGCAAGGTACGCATCCCCTCTTTCTGGGCAATAGCCGCTATTTGTAGCGAGTTGGCCCCTTGCATGATCAGTTTTGCGATGTTTTCCGACATCAGCATGATCTCGTAGATACCGACCCGCCCCTTGTATCCACCAGAGCACTCCTTGCAGCCGACCGGTTTGAACAGTCGCAGCCCCGCTGCCAGTTGCTGCTGAGTAAAGCCCAGCTCCAGTAATTCGGCTTCCGGCACCACTTCAGGAGCCTTGCAGTGGTCACACAGTTTGCGTGCCAGCCGCTGGGCCATGATCAGGGTTACCGAGGAGGCGATATTAAAGGCTGGTACCCCCATGTTCATCATCCGGGTGAGGGTTTCGGCGGCAGAGTTGGTGTGCAAGGTAGAGAGCACCAGGTGGCCGGTCTGCGCTGCCTTGATGGCGATTTCGGCGGTTTCCAGATCGCGGATCTCCCCCACCATCACCACATCCGGGTCTTGCCGCAGAAAGGAGCGCAGGGCGCTGGCAAAGGTGAGACCAGCTTTGGGGTTTACTTGTACCTGGTTGACTCCGGGCAAGTTGATCTCCACCGGATCTTCCGCGGTAGAAATATTGACCTCAGTGGTGTTGAGAATATTGAGGCCGGTGTAGAGCGACACTGTTTTGCCCGAACCGGTCGGGCCGGTCACTAGGATCATGCCTTGAGGTTTCGAGAGCGCACGCAGATATTGCGCCTTTTGCCGATCATCAAAACCGAGTTGTTCAATGTTGAGGCGGGCTGCCGAAGAGTCGAGCAGACGAATAACAATTTTCTCACCCCACATGGTGGGCAGGGTGTTGACCCGCATATCCATCGACTTGTTGCGCGACAGCTTCAGCTTGATACGGCCATCCTGTGGCAGCCGCCGCTCGGCGATATCGAGCCGTGCCATGACCTTGAGACGGGCAGAAAAACGGTTGGCTAGATTGACTGGCGGAGTTGCTACTTCATGCAGGATGCCGTCGATGCGAAAGCGAATGCGGTATTTCTGCTCGTAGGGTTCAAAGTGCAGGTCGGAGGCACCGCGCTTGATGGCATCCATCATGATTTTGTTGATGTATTTGACGATGGGTGCATCATCATCAGCGGTGTTGACGCTTTCATCCAGTCGACTGCTCTCATCGGACACTTCGAGGTCGGAGATTTCTGATTCATCGATATCCTCCATCCCGAGGGCATCGTTCTCACTCTCCAGCAATTTTCCTATTGCCGCTGTGAGTTTGTTCTCTTCGACCAGCAGCGCCTCGGTATGCAGCCCAAAGCTGAAGCCGAAATCTTCCAGTGCCGACACATTGGTCGGGTCGGACATGGCGATATAGAGGGTGTGCCCTTGCGTGTAGATAGGCAGCACATGATGCTTATCAATCAGCTTCTGATTGAGGTACTTCTGCGGGATCTCGGCCAAATCGAAGGCGGCAAGATCCAGCAGAGGTACCCCATACTCCAGCTCGCAAAAATCGGCGAGCGCCTTGCTCTCAAGGATTTCGTTCTCGATCAGGAAGGTTACAAAGGGTTTACGCTGAGCCTTGGCTTGGCTCAGATAGCGCTGGGAGTCCTCCTCACTTATCAGTGAAGAGGCGGCCAAGCTTAACGCCAGGCCGCTATTGGGTGATGAAGTCATTACTTAGCAGGGCAGTAATCTGCAGCACCGGTCGCACATGTCAGAGTCCATGTCAGTGGATCGGTGTTAGAAGGAGTCGAGCTTGTCAATATCGCCGTGTCTCCAACAACAAGCGGGGCCAAGGTTCCAGCTGCGGCACTAGCGGTAGGTGCGGAAGTTACCACCCATGCAGAGGTGCCTCCACCAGTAACTGTTGTAGTGACATTACCTTGTGCAACTGCCCCACTTTGGATATCGGCAAGTACACACGCAGTGCCTTTTGTTTGTACACAGACCTCGATTGAGGTTTTGTACTTTCCTGTAGCAGAAGCAACTTCGGTCATCTTGGCTTTTTTGGTGTAGTTCTGATAAGCCGGCAAGGCTACCGCGGCCAGAATCGCGACGATCGCCACAACGATCATTAATTCAATAAGGGTAAAACCTGATTGTTTCTTCATTTCAAATATCCTTTTGTCCTTGGTTCCTGGGAAGTGCCGATGGAAAATCATCCACACGTCAGTATCTTATCCGAGCTATCAAGGGTGGCAACAGAGATCGCTGCCTTTGTTAACCACTTTTCTGTCATTTGCTAAAAACATGATGAAAATCATATAGCAAGCAGTTTCTATCGACTCTTTTTACCGGTTGTAAAGGGCCCGCTATCACACTCCTTATGCAGAGGGTTCCTGCCATAAAGAAAAGGCGCCGGAGGCGCCTTTTGCAAGTCCATGATCTGTTATCTATCTTCCCGTTTACGACGGGATGGCGCGCATCTTCCTGTCAGATAAAACGCATCGAGAGGTCGAGCGCCCGCACATGCTTGGTCAGCGCCCCGACCGAGATAAAATCGACGCCGGTGGCGGCAAATTCGGCCAGGGTATCGAGGGTGACATTACCGGATACTTCCAGCTTGGCCCGTCCCTGATTGATGGCGACTGCCTCACGCATCATGGCAACATCGAAGTTGTCCAGCATCACGATATCGGCGTTGGCCGCCAGCGCCTGCTCCAGCTCGGCCAGCGATTCGACCTCTACCTCTACCGGTTTGCCCGGATTGAGATGACGAGCCTCATTAATCGCTTCGGCAATGCCGCCGCAGGCAAGGATATGGTTCTCTTTGATGAGATAGGCGTCGTAGAGACCGATGCGGTGATTCTTGCCGCCGCCACAGGTGACGGCGTACTTCTGGGCCGTGCGCAGGCCCGGGATAGTCTTGCGGGTGTCGAGTAGCCGGCAATCGGTCTCCTCCAGTTCAGCCACATAGCGAGCGGTGAGGGTGGCAACGCCGGAGAGGGTCTGGACGAAGTTCAGCGCATTGCGCTCGCCGGTCAGCAGCAAGCGGGCTGGGCCATGGAGGCGGAACAGCTCCTGATTGGGGGATATTACCTCGCCATCCTGCACCTTCCACTCCACCTTCACCTCGCCGCCGAGTTGTACGAACACCTCGTCGACCCATGGCTGACCGCAGAACACACCGGCTTCACGGGTGATTACCCGAGCGCTGGCCATCCGGTCGGCCGGGATCAGCTGGGCCGTGATATCGGCACTGGCGTCCGGTTGGTCCAGCGCGGTGAGGGCATCGCCCAGATCTTCGAGTAGTGCGGCGCGTACGGCGCGGCTGACATCCTGTTGAAACATGCCTTATTCCTGCAAGGGTCTGAGCAGCAGTTGCCGCTCTTTTTGAACCAGCTCCAGCCGGCCTAGGGCGTTCATGCCAACCAGCACCTCGTCGCCCTCAGCCGCCGGATTGATAAAGATGGCCAAATCGTACAAGGTCAATGGCCCCATCGCCAGCGTTTCAATGGTACCGTTGCCGACCCGGATCTGACCCGCAGCGGTATTGACCTGGCTGCTGCCACGGGCTGTCAGACCCAGCCGCTCGGCAACCTGCTGCGGAATGGTGACACGGGTGGCGCCGGTATCGAGCAGCAGTTGCACCGGGTGGCCGTTGATGGCACCCTCCAGACGGTAGTGGCCGCTCTGGTCGGCTTGCAGCAGCAGTTCGCCGCTGGCGGTGACGCTGGGTTGGCTGCGGGAGTGAAAATAGAGGGTCAGCAGACCCATCAGAGAGAGCCAGGCCAGTAACCACATCCAGCGTGCAGTGTGCTGCATATCTCATCCATTGCGAGCGGAAGATGACTCAGCCTAACACACAATTTTCCACTGATTCAGCGGCTTGGTGACAAGATGTCTGCCCTGATCGCGCTTTTCTGTTCAACTCGTATCGAGTAGCCGATGACCCATTCTGACCCCATTTTTTCCATCGATGATGCCGGCTGGTGCCAGCAGGCTCGCCGTGTTCCTTCTCCCCACCACAATGAGCGGGTAGCGCCAGACGATATCTCCCTGCTGGTGGTGCATGGCATCAGCCTGCCGCCGGGGGAGTTTGGCGGCCCCTTTATCGACGACCTCTTTATGGGACGGCTCGACCCCGAGGCTCACCCCTATTTTGCCGCTATCCATCAGCTGCGGGTTTCGGCCCACTGCCTGATCCGCCGCGATGGCGAGCTGGTGCAGTATGTGCCGTTTGGCGCGCGCGCCTGGCACGCCGGAGTATCGAGCTGGCAGGGGAGGGAGGCCTGCAATGACTTCTCCATCGGCATCGAGCTGGAGGGGACGGACGAAATTCCCTATACAGATGCGCAATATTTCGTACTGACGGGGCTCACCCGAGCCATCTCCGCCCGTTACCCGGCGGTCACCATCGAAAAAATTGTCGGCCATTGCGATATCGCACCTGGGCGTAAAACGGATCCGGGGGAGAGTTTTCAGTGGTCACGCTTCCGCGAGATGCTCAATAGTTAAAGTAAATATTCAAATTTAGTTTGGGTTTTAAAATCAATGGCTTGCCTCTATGGCAGGCCATTTTTGTTTGTGGTTGCGCAAATGTTATTTGTGAGCTTGTTCAAGAATATTGGTAAGACCAATTTCTATGAGCCAAATCATGTTTACCCCGCTTTACCTCTTATTGGGTGGTGGTGATTCTTGATTCAGATCATCTTTTGAGTGGACTTTTGACAAGGCCTCTGCTAATTTTCGCCCCATTCATGAAATTGGTAATACCAATTTAACAAAGTAGCCTCATGCCCTATCGCAAGATTACGCAACCCAAGTTGGCCGACTCCATTGTCGCCGAGCTGGAACAGATGATTCTGGAAGGAAGTTTGCAGCCGGGGCAGAAATTGCCTCCCGAACGCGAACTCGCCATCCAGTTTCAGGTATCGCGCCCATCCCTGCGCGAAGCCATCCAGCGACTTGAAGCTCGCGGGTTGCTCTATCGCCGTCAGGGCGGTGGCACTTATGTGCAGAATGCCCTGAGCAAGGGGATCGCCGATCCCCTGTTCGAACTGCTCAGCACTCACCCGGAAGCCCAGTATGACCTGCTGGAGTTTCGTCACGCACTGGAAGGCATCTGCGCCTACTATGCTGCGTTGCGGGGTACCAGTGCGGATTTCGAACGCATTCGTCAGGTGCAGACCACCATCGAAGAGGCGGGCCAGTTAGGTTCGCTGGTGGCCGAATCGGCAGCCGTTACCCAGTTCTATCTGGCGGTGGCCGAGGCGTCCCACAACGTGGTGCTGCTGCATCTGCTGCGGGCCATGAGCCCGATGCTTGAACAGAACATTCTGAGAAATAACGAGATTTTGAATCGCCGCCCGGGAGTGGTAGCCAAGATCCGACGCCATCGTGCGAATCTGATCGAAGCCATCCTGTCGGGGGCTCCGGAGCGGGCCAGAACAGCTTGTCATGAGCATCTGGCCTTTATCGAGGACACCTTGTTGGATATGCAGAGGGAAGACAGCCGGATCCAGCGATCCATGCGTCGGATCCGTCAGCAGGAAAACTAATCCCACAAGGCTTTATTGTCGAATGCTTGCGCCCTTCGCCGTGCAATGCCGTGCAATCACAACAAAATAGGAACCAGCCATGTCTGATATCCTGAAGAACGATGTGGACCCGATAGAAACGCTGGAGTGGCTTGCCTCTCTGGAATCCCTGCTGCGTGAAGAGGGTCCCCAACGCGCTCAGTTCATCCTTGAACAGTTGGCCGAGAAAGCCCGCGCAAGCGGTGTGGACGTGGCTGCCAAGGCAAACCGCGATTACATCAACACCATCCCGTCCAGCGAAGAGCCGGACTACCCGGGCGACCTGGAGATGGAGCGCCGCATTCGCGCCATCATCCGCTGGAACGCCATGATGATCGTGCTGCGCGCCTCCAAGAAAGACCTGGACCTGGGCGGTCACATGTCTTCCTTCGCTTCTTCTGCGACCATCTATGATGTCTGCTTCAACCACTTCTTCCGAGCTCGCAACGAGAAGGATGGTGGTGACCTGGTTTACTTCCAGGGTCACATCTCCCCGGGTATCTATGCCCGTGCCTTCGCCGAAGGTCGTCTGACCGAAGAGCAGCTGGACAACTTCCGTCAGGAAGTGGATGGCAAGGGTATCCCTTCCTACCCGCACCCGAAACTGATGCCGGACTTCTGGCAGTTCCCGACCGTATCCATGGGTCTGGGCCCCATCGCCGCCATCTATCAGGCTCGCTTCCTGAAGTACCTGACCGACCGTGGCATCAAGGATTGCTCCGAGCAGACCGTTTACGCCTTCCTGGGTGACGGCGAGATGGACGAGCCGGAAGCCAAGGGTGCCCTGACTGTTGCCGTGCGTGAAAAGCTCGACAACCTGGTGTTCGTGGTCAACTGCAACCTGCAGCGCCTGGATGGCCCGGTTGTTGGTAACGGCAAGGTTATCAACGAGCTGGAAGGCCTGTTCGCCGGCGCCGGCTGGGACGTGACCAAGGTTATCTGGGGTCGCAAGTGGGATGAGCTGCTGCGCAAGGATACCTCTGGCAAGCTGATCCAGCTGATGAACGAGACAGTGGACGGTGACTACCAGACCATGAAGTCCCGCGACGGTGCCTACATCCGCGAGAACTTCTTCAACCGTTACCCGGAAACTGCCGCGCTGGTCAAAGACATGACCGACGAGGAGATCTTCGCCCTGAACCGCGGTGGTCACGATCCTCGCAAACTGTTCGCTGCATTCAACAAAGCGACCCAGACCAAGGGCAAGCCGACTGTTATCCTGGCCAAGACCATCAAGGGTTACGGCATGGGCGAAGCGGCCGAAGGCAAGAACATCGCTCACCAGGTCAAGAAGATGGAGCTGGACTCCGTGCGTCACCTGCGTGACCGCTTCAACCTGCCGGTGGCCGACGAGCAGCTGGCCGACCTGCCTTACCTGAAGATCGAAGCGGGTAGCGAAGAGCACAAATACCTGCATGCTCGTCGTGCGGCCCTGAAAGGCTACCTGCCGACCCGTCTGCGCGAGAGCACCGACAAGCTGGAAATCCCGGCGCTGGATGCCTTCGCTCCGCTGCTGGGTGAACAGGCGCGCGAAATCTCCACCACCATGGCGTTCGTGCGTTCCCTGAACGTGATGCTGAAAGACAAGTCCATCGGCAAGCGCATTGTTCCGATCCTGGCTGACGAAGCCCGTACCTTCGGTATGGAAGGTCTGTTCCGCCAGATCGGTATCTACAGCCCGCACGGTCAGCAGTACACCCCGCAAGACCGCGACATCGTCTCCTACTACAAGGAAGACAAGCAGGGTCAGGTTCTGCAAGACGGTATCAACGAGCTGGGCGCTATGTCCTCCTGGCTGGCTGCTGCGACCTCTTACAGCACCAACGACTGCCCGATGATCCCGTTCTACATCTACTACTCCATGTTCGGCTTCCAGCGGATCGGCGACATGGCGTGGGCAGCCGGTGACCAGCAAGCCCGTGGCTTCCTGCTGGGTGCAACCTCCGGTCGTACTACCCTGAACGGCGAAGGTCTGCAGCACGAAGATGGTCACAGCCACATCCTGGCCGGCACCATCCCGAACTGCATCTCCTACGACCCGTCCTACGCCTATGAAGTGGCAGTGATCGTACAGGACGGCCTGCGCCGCATGTACGGTGAGAACCCGGAGAACGTGTTCTACTACATCACCACCCTGAACGAGAACTACGCCATGCCGGCCATGCCGGAAGGTGCCGAGGAAGGCATTCGCAAGGGTATCTACAAGCTGGAATCCGTCGCCGGTGCCAAGGCGAAAGTGCAACTGCTGGGTTGTGGTTCCATCCTGGGTCACGTGCGCACTGCTGCCCAGATCCTGGCAAGCGAATATGGCGTGGGCTCCGACGTGTTCAGCGTCACCTCCTTCAACGAGCTGGCTCGTGACGGTCAGGACGCGGATCGCTGGAACATGCTGCACCCGACAGCAGACGCTCGCGTACCGTACATCGCTCAGGTGCTGGGTTCCGAAGCCACCATCGCTGCGACCGACTACATGAAGTCCTTCGCCGATCAGGTCCGCGCCTTCGTTCCGACCGAGAACTACCGCGTGCTGGGTACCGACGGTTACGGCCGTTCCGACAGCCGCGCCAACCTGCGTCGTCACTTCGAAGTGAACGAGTTCTACGTGGTGGTTGCTGCCCTGACCGAGCTGGCCAAGCGCGGCGAGATCGACAAGCAGGTTGTGGCCGATGCCATCGCCAAGTACGGCATCGATGCCGACAAGATCAACCCGCTGTACGCGTAAGTGGATCAAGGGTCGCGCCGTCATGCGGCACTACCCTGCCAGGGTTTAAAACGGTTAACGCGAGATGTGCGTGGCGGCATCAGCCAGTCACGCGGATCGACGCAAGAGGATAAAGCACAATGTCCAAACAGATTATGGTGCCGGATATCGGCGCCGATGAAGTTGAAGTCACCGAGATCATGGTGGCCGTGGGTGACAAGGTCGAGCTGGACCAGTCCATCATCGCGGTAGAAGGCGACAAGGCCTCCATGGAAGTACCGGCCCCGTCTGCCGGTATCGTCAAAGAGATCCTGATCAAGGTGGGCGACAAGGTCGCCACCGGTTCCCAGATCATGGTCTTCGAAGCCGAAGGCGCTGCTGCTCCTGCAGAAGTGGCCGCTCCTGTTGCTGCAGCTCCGGCCGCCGCACCGGTCGCTGCCGCTCGCAAAGATGTCAATGTACCGGACATCGGTGGTGACGAAGTAGAAGTCACCGAAATCATGGTTGCCGTGGGCGACATGGTTGAAGCCGACCAATCCATTATCGCCGTGGAAGGTGACAAGGCCTCCATGGAAGTGCCTGCGCCGTTCGCTGGTCGCGTGGTCGAGATCAAGGTTGCCGCTGGCGCCAAGGTTTCTACCGGCTCTCTGGTAATGGTATTTGAAGTGGCTGGCGCGGCTCCTGCCGTTGCTGCTGCACCGGCTCAGGCTGCAGCTCCTGCCGCCGCCCCGGTTGCTGCTGGCGCGAAAGACGTCAACGTACCGGATATCGGTGGCGACGAAGTCGAAGTCACCGAGATCATGGTTGCTGTTGGTGACAAGGTTGAAGCCGACCAGTCCCTGATCGCCGTGGAAGGTGACAAGGCCTCCATGGAAGTGCCTGCGCCGTTCGCCGGTGTGGTCAAAGAGATCAAGGTGAAGGCGGGTGACAAGGTCTCCACCGGTTCCCTGATCATGGTATTCGAAGTGGCTGGCGCTGCGCCTGTCGCCGCGCCGGTTGCTCAAGCTGCCGCTCCGGTCGCTGCTGCACCCGTTGCTTCTGCTCCGGCTCCGGTTGCTCAGGCTGCTGCCTCTTCCGATTTCGTTGCCAACGACGCTTACGTACACGCCTCTCCGGCGGTACGCCGTCTGGCGCGCGAGTTCGGTGTCAACCTGGCTAAGGTGAAAGCCTCCGGTCGCAAGGGCCGTATCGTCAAAGAAGACGTACAAGCCTACGTGAAGGATGCCATCAAGCGTGCTGAGTCCGCTCCTGCCTCTGCTGGCGTAGCCGGTGGCAACGGTCTGGGCGTACTGCCGTGGCCGAAAGTAGACTTCAGCAAGTTCGGTGATGTGGAAGAGGTCGAGCTGACCCGCATCCAGAAGATCTCCGGTCCGAACCTGCACCGCAACTGGGTCATGATCCCTCATGTCACCCAGTTCGACGAAGCCGATACCACCGAGCTGGAAGCGTTCCGCAAAGAGCAGAACGCGATGCTCGAGAAGCAGAAGGCAGACGTGAAGATCACCCCGCTGGTGTTCATCCTGAAAGCCGCCGCCAAGGCGCTGGAAGCCCACCCGCGCTTCTGCAGCTCTCTGTCCGAAGATGGCAGCAAGCTGATCATGAAGAAGTACATCCACATCGGTGTGGCGGTTGATACCCCCAACGGTCTGGTTGTGCCTGTGGTGCGCGATGTTAACAAGAAGGGCATCATGGAGCTGTCTCGCGATCTGGCCGAGATCTCCAAGAAGGCCCGTGCCGGCAAGCTGACCGCTTCCGACATGCAGGGCGGTTGCTTCACCATCTCCAGCCTGGGTGGCATCGGCGGTACCAGCTTTACCCCGATCGTCAACGCGCCGGAAGTGGCCATCCTCGGTGTATCCAAGTCCGAGATGAAGCCGAAGTGGAACGGCAAAGAGTTCGCTCCGCGCCTGATGCTGCCGCTGGCTCTGAGCTACGACCACCGCGTGATCGATGGTGCCGATGGAGCTCGCTTCATCACCACCATGAATGGCGTGCTGTCCGACATTCGTCGACTGGTCCTGTAAGTGAGAGGGCGGGCCCAGAGCCTGCCCTTTTTACTTCTCATTTCATTAACATGATCGTAAACTTGCCCCGTTTTTTTCACGGCTGCAGCGGCCTCTTGTTTTGCAAGGAAAAGAAGGCATAAGACTGCGCTGTCCGGGGATACAAGAACGACAAAGAGGTCATGATGAGTAAAGAAATCAAAACCCAGGTCGTAGTACTGGGTGCTGGCCCTGCCGGTTATTCCGCTGCTTTCCGTGCGGCCGATTTGGGTCTGGATACCATTATCGTCGAGCGTTACTCCACCCTGGGTGGCGTCTGCCTGAACGTGGGTTGCATTCCCTCCAAGGCCCTGCTGCACGTAGCCAAAGTGATTGAAGAAGCCAAGGCGCTGGCCGAGCACGGCATCGTCTTTGGTGCACCGCAGACCGACATCGACAAGATCCGTCTGTGGAAAGAGAAGGTTATCAACCAGCTGACCGGCGGTCTGGCTGGCATGGCCAAGATGCGTAAAGTTCAGGTTGTGAACGGCTTCGGCAAGTTCACCGGCCCGAACACCATCGAAGTTGAAGGCGCTGATGGCAAGACCACCGTGACCTTCGACAACGCCATCATCGCGGCCGGTTCCCGTCCGGTGAAGCTGCCGTTCATTCCGCACGACGATCCCCGCGTATGGGACTCTACCGATGCGCTGGAGCTGAAAACCGTTCCTGGCAAACTGCTGGTTATCGGTGGCGGCATCATCGGTCTGGAGATGGGTACCGTGTACTCCTCTCTGGGTTCCGAGATCGACGTGGTGGAATTTGCTGACCAGCTGGTTCCGGCTGCCGACAAAGATATCGTCAAGATCTACACCAAGCGCGTTGCCAAGAAGTTCAACATCATGCTGGAGACCAAGGTCACCGCAGTTGAAGCCCGTGAAGACGGCCTGTACGTCTCCTACGAAGGCAAGCACGCTCCGGCCGAGCCGGTTCGCTACGACAACGTGCTGGTTGCCGTAGGCCGTGTGCCGAACGGCAAGATGCTGGATGCCGAGAAGGCAGGCGTTGCCGTTAACGAGCGCGGTTTCATCGAGGTGGACAAGCAGCTGCGTACCAACGTGGCGCACATCCACGCCATCGGTGACATCGTTGGTCAGCCGATGCTGGCGCACAAAGGTGTGCACGAAGGTCACGTTGCCGCCGAAGTCATCGCCGGCAAGAAGCACTACTTCGACCCGAAAGTGATCCCGTCCATCGCCTACACCGAGCCAGAGATGGCATGGGTTGGTCTGACCGAGAAGGAAGCCAAGCAACAGGGCCTGAACTTCGAAGTGGCCACCTTCCCGTGGGCTGCTTCCGGTCGCGCCATTGCGTCCGACTGCTCCGACGGCATGACCAAGCTGATCTTCGACAAGGAGAGCGGCCGCGTCATCGGTGGTGCCATCGTCGGTACCAATGGTGGTGAACTGCTGGGTGAAATCGGCTTGGCCATCGAGATGGGTGCCGACGCCGAAGACATCGCACTGACCATCCACGCTCACCCGACTCTGCACGAGTCAGTGGGTCTGGCAGCCGAAGTGTTCGAAGGCTCCATCACTGACCTACCGAACGCCAAGGCCAAGAAGAAAAAGTAATCTTCTGTCCGCTTCATGAAAAAGCCGCTCAATCGAGCGGCTTTTTGTTTTTGGTCATTAGATATCAAAGATATCCCTGTCCTGTTTTTTCCTGCTTGAGTTTGCACATGAGAAAGGGCGCCGTAGCGCCCTTTTTATCGTGCCTGATGGCCCCGTTTATAGCCGGAAGTTGCCAACCAGTTTATCCAGCTGGGCAGAGAGCTGCTGCAGGCTGCGGCTCGATTCGGTGAGCTGGTGGGCGATATCGGCCGTCTCCATGGTGAGCTGGTTGATATCTTCCACGTTGCGGTTGATCTCGCCGACCACGCTCGACTGCTCCTCGGTAGCGGTGGCGACCTGGATGTTCATGTCGTTGATCTGGGTGATATGGGCGGTGATATGGCCGAGCGCGGCGTTGGCTTCATCGGCCTGTGCCACCACTTCCAGACTCTGGTTGCGGCCCTGAGCCATGGCGCTGACGGCGCGGGCGCTCTGATCCTGCAGCCGGTTGATCATCTCCTGGATCTCGGCGGTAGAAGCGGCGGAGCGGTTTGCGAGGTTGCGCACCTCGTCGGCCACCACGGCGAAGCCGCGGCCCTGTTCGCCAGCACGAGCCGCTTCGATGGCTGCGTTGAGCGCCAGCAGGTTGGTCTGCTCCGAGATACTGCGGATGGTCTCGAGGATGCTGCCGATAGAGTCGGTCTGGCTGGCCAGCGACTCGATCACTCCGGCGACCTGCTCGATCTCCCCGGAGAGGCCGACGATGCCGTGGCGGGCCTGTGCCACGATGTGGGCACCGGCATCCGCCTGATCATTGGCCTGCTTGGCGACATCCGCCGCCAGCGAGGCGTTGCCGGCAATCTCGCCCACGGTGGCTCCCATCTCGTGGATGGCGGTAGCCACCTGTACGGTGCGGTCACGCTGGGCGGTACAGTTGTGCTGGGTCAGCTGGGCTTTGCTGGCCACCTCGTTGGCCGTCGTGGCCAGCTGACGGGAGTTGCTGGCCACCTGCTCGATGGAGCCGTGGATCTTGGCGACGAAGTTGTTGAAGCCGGTCGCAACCTGGCTCAGCTCGTCACGGCCCTCCACCTTGAGGCGCTGGGTCAGATCGCCATCACCGCTGCCCAGCTCCTTGAACAGACGTGCCAGTTCGTTGAGCGGGCGGCTGACAGATCCCGCCAGCAGCATACCCATGGCCCCCATGGCGAGTGCGATGACCAGCGAGATCATCAGGATCTGGTTGCGGTTCTGATCCAGCTCGGCGTAGATCTCAGCTTCCGGCACCTGGACGACCAGATACCAGTCGAGCAGCGGGATATAGCTGCTGGCCAGCACCATGGGCTCGCCATTCACTTCGGCGCTGATTACGGCAAAGGGGTGCTTGGCCAGCAGGCTGCCACTGTCGCTGCCTGCCAGCTGGCTCAGGTTGTCACGCTCTATCCGGCTGGCATCGGGGTGCAATTTCACCTTGCCGCTGCCATCGACCATAAAGACGATACCGCTATCTTCCAGCCGGAAGTTGGACACCATGGCAACCATTGAGTCGAGGGATTTGGCAAAGCCGGCCAGTCCGCGACCATTGAGCTGCTGGAAGTTGACGAACAGCTTCATCTCGCCGGTGCTCTCGCGGAAGATGCTGAGAGTCATCTCCTTCTGGCTCTTGGTGTAGTCATAGAACCAGGCATCCTGAGCCGGAGTGAGGTTGCGCAGAAAGCCATCCTGGTTGTAGTAGGCCGCGGTCTGGCGATCGGCAAAGGAGGCGGTGACCAGCCCGTACTGGTTGGCTACATCCTTGAGCTGATTGATGAGCAGTGGCTCCTGCTCCTTGGGCATGCCCCGATCCACCCAGTCGAGAATAAAGCGGTCGGTGGCCAGCTGCTGTGCCGCACGGGCGATACCGTTGAGATCCTGTTCGATCTCCTTGCTGATGCGCTGGGTCAGGTTGGGTAGCTCCTGTTCGAACATGCGCTTTTCGATCAGTTGCTGAGCTGCGCGCTGGCTGAAGTAGCCCACCAGCAGGCAGGAGATAACGACGGCCAGGGTGACGGTGGCCAGAATTTTCTGTTTGAGGGTCAGGGTTGCCAGCATATAAGTGCCCGAAAGATAGAGATTGACGACTCTCATATTAGCGGCAGAGAGGGGGCGCCCATGAGCCTTTCGACCCTTTATTTATGGATTGCGTTTGCGCTCACAAGGGTCTGGCGGACGAATAGATCCGGGAGAGGCTGAATTGGCCGGAATGCCGGTTGCGCTTGTGCTCCGGCCCCTTATAGTAGAGGCCATCTCTGGTGACCGGCTTCCTGAACAAGATGGAAAATATGATGCGCAGCGTTCGTGCGGGATGGACCCGACTGCTTTTGATTATGTTGGCGGCCATGCCGCTGCTGGTGCAGGCGGCAGATGGTGGCCGCCCCAAGGTGGCACTGGTGCTCAGTGGCGGCGGTGCCAAGGGCTCGGCCCATATCGGTATCCTCAAGGTTCTGGAGCAGAAGCGCATCCCGGTCGACATCATAGTGGGCACCAGCATGGGCTCCTATGTGGCGGGCATGTACGCCATGGGGCTTAGCGCCGAGGAGGTGGAGCGTACGACGCTGGCCATCGACTGGAACAAGGGTTATCAGGACAAGGTGGGCCGTGATGAGCTCTCCCTGCGCAAGAAGCAGCAGACCGAGAAGTATCAGCTACGCACCGATATCGGCGTCAATGGCGACACCATTCAGCTGCCGGATGGTTTCTTCCAGGGCCAATCCATGGCCAGCCTGCTGCGGACGGCCACCTCCAACCTGCCGGCGCTGAAGAGCTTCGATGATCTGCCGATTCCTTATCGTGCCATGGCAACCGATATGGAGACGGTCACCCCTTACGTGCTCGATCACGGCAGTCTGGCCAAGGCGATGCAGGCTTCCATGTCCATTCCGGGGGCGCTCAAGCCGGTGGAGTGGGATGGCCGGATTCTGGCCGATGGCGGTGCGGTCAACAACATGCCGGTGGACGTGGCCAAGGCGATGGGAGCCGATGTTGTGATCGCGGTGGATATCAGTGCCAAGCTGCGCACCCGCGAGTCTCTCAAATCGGGCCTTGCCATGATCGACCAGCTCACTACCTACATGACCCAGGTCGGCACCGACAAGCAGAAGGCGCTGCTGGGGCCCAAGGATATCCTGCTCACTCCCGAGTTTGGCGACATGGGGATCGCTGATTTCGCCCGGATGCCGGAGGGGATCAAGATAGGCGAGGCAGCGGCCGAGAAGGTGTCGCTGGAACTCGACAAGCTATCCCTGAGCAAGGAGCGTTACAACGAGTACCGCAACCGCAAGCTGAGTCGCCGTGCCGAACGCAGCGGCCTGCCCGCCTACTACATCGACAAGGTGGAGATCATCAACAAGTCGCGTCTATCCGACGAGACGGTGCGCGCCATGCTGGATGTGCGACCGGACAAGATCCAGACCAACGAGAGTCTGGAGGCGGGCATTCGCCGCCTCTATGCGCTGGAGTCGTTCGATCGCATTACTTACGAGGTGGATGAGCGCGATGGCGAGAACGTGCTGGTGGTCGATGCCAGCGAGAAGAACTGGGGGCCGGGTTACCTCAACTTCCAGTTTGGCTTCTCCGATGATTTCGAGAACACTTCCAACTACAACGTCGGCATGTCCTACACCCTCACCAACGTCAACAACTGGGGCGGGGAGTGGCTGACCGAAGCGTCGCTTGGCACGGCCAAACATATCAAGACCGACTTCTATACCCCGCTGGAGCCCTCCCAGACCTTCTTTGGCGAGGCAAGCTTGGCCTATGACAAGACCCAGCGCCGCATCTTCAGCTCCGAGCCGGATACATTCAACTACCTCGACAGCGACTACTCCTTCTTTAGCTCCGATCTGGCCGTTGGCTGGAACAGCCAGCCATGGAGCCGTATCTACACGGGGCTTGAGGGGCGGGTGGGCAATATCGATCTGAAAAACCTCAAGAATACCAGTGTGGATGCCACCGCATGGGGGCCCTTCATCCGTTTTGAGCACGATACCCTGGATAGCCTCTATTTCCCCTACTCGGGCGAGAAGTGGGATATGAAGCTGGGTTATTCCCACGTCAATCTCTCCGGCGGAGAGCAGGATCAGAGCAGCCGCGACGAGGGGTGGAACTACAACTTTTCCATGATCAAGCCCTGGTCATGGGGGCGTCACAGCCTCAACCTGATGCTGGAGGGCGGTGGTTCCAGCAGTCAGGAGGCGCTGCCGCTCTATATCCAGGATCTGGGGGGGCTGTTCCGTCTCTCCGGCTTCCAGCGCTATCAGCTGAGTGGTCGCTACAGCCTGTTTGGCGGGTTGCGCTACATCTACCGGGTGGCGGACAACGACTTCGGTGCCCTCAAGATGCCGCTCTATCTGGGCGGCTCCCTCGAGCAGGGCGGGGTGTGGGACAAGGGTGAAGATATCAGCTTTGACAGCTCCTTCACCGCCGGCTCCGTCTATGTGGGGGTCGAGAGCTTCCTTGGCCCGGTGTTCCTCGGCTACGGCATGGCGGAGGAGGGGAATGGCGTCTTCTATCTGCAATTGGGCACTACGTTCCAATAATGGATAAATGATGCGTATTTGTTAACTCTGCATCTGGGCTGGTATTTAATTTTCAAAAAATACCAGCCTGTTTAATTGGTTACGGTTTTGTGTTGAATTGGTTAACGGGGTTTGGATTTTAATTGGTCGTTAAAACTTATATAGTGGGGAGCACCCTACGGGGTGTCCCGCAAGGACGATCGCCGCGAGCGTGGGCGAACCCCAAAAAAAGACCAAAGAGGAATTAGTCGTGCTTGAAACATACCGTAAACACGTCGCAGAACGTGCTGCCGAGGGCGTGGTTGCCAAACCTCTGGACGCAGAGCAGGTCGCCGCCCTGGTCGAGCTGCTCAAGAACCCGCCCGCCGGCGAACAAGACTTTCTGAAAGAGCTGTTGTCCTCCCGAATTCCCCCCGGTGTTGATGAAGCGGCCTATGTCAAAGCCGGTTTCCTCACCGCCGTCGCCAAGGGCGAAGCCCACTCTCCCATCCTGACTGCCGCCGAAGCCGTTGAACTGCTGGGTACCATGCAGGGTGGTTACAACATTCAGCCGCTGATCGACCTGCTGGACGATGCGACCCTGGCTCCTCTTGCCGCCAAGGGCCTCTCCCACACCCTGCTGATGTTCGACTCCTTCCACGACGTGGAGGAGAAGGCCAAGGCGGGCAATGCCCACGCCAAGCAGGTGATGCAATCCTGGGCCGATGCCGAGTGGTTCCTCTCCCGCCCGGAGCTGGCCGAGAAGATCACCGTCACCGTGTTCAAGGTGACCGGCGAAACCAACACTGACGACCTCTCTCCTGCGCCGGACGCCTGGTCCCGCCCCGATATTCCGCTGCACGCGCTGGCGATGCTGAAAAACGCCCGTCCCGGCATCACCCCGGACAAGGATGGCGCCGTCGGCCCCATCAAGACCATCGATGCCCTGAAAGAGAAGGGTTTCCCGCTGGCCTATGTCGGCGATGTGGTCGGTACCGGCTCTTCCCGTAAATCTGCCACCAACTCGGTGCTCTGGTTTATGGGCGACGATATTCCGTTCGTGCCGAACAAGCGCGCCGGTGGCGTAGTGCTGGGTGGCAAGATTGCCCCGATCTTCTTCAACACCATGGAAGATGCCGGCGCCCTGCCCATCGAGGTGGACGTTTCCAAGCTGGAAATGGGTGACGTCATCGACATCTACCCGTTTGCCGGCAAGATCTGCAAGCACGGCACCGAACAGGTGCTGGCGCAGTTTGAACTGAAAACCGACGTGCTGATCGACGAAGTGCGCGCCGGTGGCCGTATTCCGCTGATCATCGGCCGCGGCCTGACCGACAAGGCTCGCGAAGCGCTGGGTCTGCCGTTCTCCACCGTATTCCGTCGCCCGCAGCCGGTGGCCGATACCGGCAAAGGTTTCACCCTGGCCCAGAAGATGGTGGGCAAGGCGTGTGGCGTGAAAGGCATCCGCCCGGGCACTTACTGCGAGCCCAAGATGACCACGGTCGGCTCCCAGGACACCACGGGCCCGATGACCCGCGACGAGCTCAAAGATCTGGCCTGTCTCGGCTTCTCCGCCGATCTGACCATGCAGTCCTTCTGCCACACTGCCGCCTATCCGAAGCCCATCGACGTACAGACCCACCACACCCTGCCGGACTTCATCATGAACCGCGGCGGTGTGAGCTTGCGTCCGGGTGACGGCGTCATCCACTCCTGGCTGAACCGCATGCTGCTGCCGGATACCGTGGGTACCGGTGGTGACTCCCACACCCGTTTCCCCATCGGCATCTCCTTCCCGGCGGGCTCCGGTCTGGTGGCTTTCGCCGCCGCCACCGGCGTGATGCCACTGGACATGCCGGAATCTGTGCTGGTGCGCTTCAAGGGCGAGCTGCAACCGGGCATCACCCTGCGTGATCTGGTCCATGCCATTCCCTACGCCGCCATCCAGAAAGGGCTGCTGACCGTCGAGAAAGCGGGCAAGAAGAACATCTTCTCCGGCCGTATCCTCGAGATCGAAGGTCTGCCGACTCTGAAGGTGGAGCAGGCGTTCGAACTGGCTGATGCCAGCGCCGAGCGTTCCGCTGCCGGTTGCACTATCAAGCTGGATAAAGAGCCGATCATCGAGTATCTGAAGTCCAACATCGTGATGCTCAAGTGGATGCTCTCCGAAGGCTACGGCGACCCGCGCACCATCACCCGTCGCATCAAGGGGATGGAAGAGTGGCTGGCCAACCCGACCCTGATGGAAGCGGACAAGGATGCCGAGTACGCCGAAATCATCGAGATCGATCTGGCCACCATCAAGGAGCCGATCCTGTGCGCACCGAACGATCCGGACGATGCCCGTCTGCTGAGCGACGTGGCTGGCGACAAGATCGACGAGGTGTTCATCGGTTCCTGCATGACCAACATCGGTCACTTCCGTGCCGCCGGTAAACTGCTCGAGAAGTATCAGGGCGAGCTGCCGACCCGCATGTGGATCGCACCGCCCACCAAGATGGACAAGGATCAACTGACCGAAGAGGGCTACTACGGCATCTTTGGTCGCGTAGGTGCACGCATCGAGATCCCGGGCTGCTCCCTGTGCATGGGCAACCAGGCGCGGGTAGCGGAAGGTGCCTCGGTGGTCTCCACCTCCACCCGTAACTTCCCGAACCGTCTGGGTAAAGGTGCCAACGTCTATCTGGCTTCTGCGGAGCTGGCTGCCGTTGCCGCCATTCTCGGCAAGATCCCGACCGTGGCAGAGTACCTGCAATACGCCAAGGCGCTCGATGCCACAGCGGCTGACACCTACCGCTACCTCAACTTCAACGAGATCGCCTCCTACACCAAGAAGGCCGATGCGGTGATCCTGCAGCAGGCGGTCTAACGCCTCACTGCACAGCTGTAACGAGAGATGCCGCGTAATACGCGGCATCTCTATTTTGCGGCTTTCTATTCTTGAGTCTCTTTCGAGGCTTGTTGCTGCGGGCTGTGATCCAACCACAGTTTTCGCTGTTCGTTTTATAAGTGCTTTGCGTTATGTTGTTTGGTTATGACCAGTCGGGAGATCCCTGCGTTGGTCGGTATGATATGGATGTCTGCCTGCGGGCGGCTCTGACCAACTGTGGCGTGGCTCTCTATGTTTCTATTCCGGATCGATCTCTCCCGAACCAGGCTGCGTGTTGGCAGTGCTCTGTTGGTATTTTCCCTGCCGCTGCTGGTGGGTAGCTGGATCATTCACAGTATCTATGTTCAGGATCTGAGGTCTGACTCTCGCGATTCGGCGCACAAGGCGAAGCTGCTGCTGGAGGAGATGCTGGACAGGGCCGAGGAGGCCAACCGGGAGGTGTTGCCATTGGTCAATGCTCCCTGTGCCAAGAACCTGCTGATCCTGAGAAAGACGGTTGCGCTCGAACCGTTTCTGCGGTCGGTCAATCTGGTGCGCGACGGGGTGATCAACTGTACCTCCCTGTTTGGCGAGGCCAATGATGCTGATGACAGCACTATCTACACCGGGCGCAAGCTGCTTTTGATGAGCGGCAACCGGGTACGCAAGAATCACCCGCTGCTGGTTGTGCGTCTCGAACAGGGTTCTGATGCGGCCCTGAGTGCCATCGACAGTACCCAGCTCAGCTTCATGCTCTCCCTGAGTGGCAAGCCGAGCGAGCTGTTCTTGCAGGTCGGTTCGGCCTGGCTCAGCGAGTCGGGCCGCTATCTCGAACGCCTGCCCAGATTGCACCACAGCACCAGCCTTGAACTCTCCTCCCAGCGTTACCCCTTCACCATCTATGCCGGTTATACCATGCCACTCTACTGGCGTTCGCTGTGGGAAGCTCGCCAGACGGCGCTGTTGTCGCTGGTTGGCGCATCCCTGTTGCTCTCCCTGCTGGTGTGGTGGGTGCTGGGGCGGCCGGGGTCGCCGACGGATGAGCTGCGTCGGGCACTGCGGGCGAAAGAGTTCGTCCCCTATCTGCAGCCGCTGGTGGCCAGCGACACCCGGCGGATGATGGGGGCCGAGGTGCTGATGCGCTGGAACCATGCCACCGAAGGGGTGATCCGCCCCGATCTCTTTATTCCTCAGGCGGAGGAGTCGGGGCTGATCGTCCCCATGACCAGCCAGATGATGCGCAACGTGGCAGCTCAGCTGAGCTGGGTGCAACGCTCTTTGCCCGATGGTTTTCATATCAGTTTCAATATCAGCGCCGCTCACTGTCACGACTTTGCCCTGCTGCAGGAGTGTCGGCTGTTCCTCGATCACTTTGCCCCCGGCAAGGTGGTACTGGTGCTGGAGCTGACCGAGCGTGAGCTGCTGGTGGCGGATCCCAAGACCCTCTCCCTGTTCCGTCAGCTGGACGAGATGGGGGTCAAGCTGGCCATCGACGATTTCGGGACTGGCCACTCCAGCCTGATCTATCTGCAGCAGTTCCATGTCGACTACCTCAAGATCGACCAGTCCTTTATCGCCCGTATCGGCACCGAGTCGCTCTCGGAGCATATCGTGGACAACGTGATCGATCTGGCGACTCGCCTCGGGTTGGCGCTGGTGGCGGAAGGGGTAGAAACCAGCAGGCAGGCTGACTACCTCAGAAGCAAGGGGGTCGATTATCTGCAGGGCTTCCTGTTTGCCCGTCCCATGCCGCTGCGCCAGTTCTGTGACGAGCTGTTGCCAAAGGAGCAGGAAGAGTCGGCCACCGCGCTGGCGGGCGATATCCCGGGTACGGTCTGAGAGACTCGCCGACCAGTACCAAATGATTCTGACAATGTGGTGATAGCATGACGGAGGCCAATTCCACCAGATTGGCAGGGTCTTGTTTTCCATGCCTTGGCGCCCGCTTTTCGGTAGAATCGTCGCTCATTTTGACGTCAGCAAGAGATGAGGCGCGGTATGACGGTTCAGTTCCAGGCATTTCACAGCATCAAGGCGATTGGTAATCGGGAGGTGCTGTTCAACTGGTCGAGAACCAATCCCCTCGGGGCGCTGGATCAGGTGTGGCGCCCGAAAACCCGCGACGAGCTGCAGGCGCTGCTGCGGGAACACCCCGAGCGCAAGCTGCGCCTTATCGGTTCCGGCCTCTCTTTTGAGCCCATTCACAGCGTCTATGCCGAGGGCAGTCAGGCGCTGCTGGTGGACTTGCACCACCTGCGCGGCCAGCTGGCCAAAACCGCTGATACCGTGACTTATCAGGCGGGGACGCCCCTCGACATCGTTTACGGCGATCTTATCGCTATGGAGCGGATGCTGCCGGCTTCCCCCGGGGTTATCGGCATCCAGACTCTGGGCGGCGCGCTCAGCACTGGCACCCACGGTCAGGGGCTGCATCAGTCTGCCCTCTGCGATGCGGTAGAGGCGATGACGGTGATGCTGGCCAATGGCGACATCATCCGGGTGGATCGCTTCGACCCGCGTTTCGGCGCCTTCGTGATGGGGATGGGGATGCTCGGCATCCTGCTCGACGTCACCCTGCGCACTGTCCCGAACCGAATCATGCGCTGCACCAAGTTCACCACCGATTACCCCTTCCTGTTGGAGCACAACGAGCGGCTCAACCGCGAGCACGGCTTTGTGAAGAGCTGGTGGTTTGCCTGGACCGGCGAGAGCCACATCTGGCTGGTGGATCCCGCCTCCGATGAGGAGGTTGCCCGCTACCGCGCCGGTGGCAGCGAGCCGCTGCTGCTGGATGGCGATATCGACGCCCGCATGAACGCCACCATAGATGCCACCCTGCAGAAGATGGCGAAAGATACCAAGGATGAGGCGCTGGCCGGTGAGCACTTCGAGACGGTGCGCCGCTTCAAGGATGCCTCCGATCTGGTGGGCAACGTCTACCAAATTCTCTGCAAGGGGATCCCGGCCCCCCAGATCAACTGTGAAGTGGCGGTACCGCTCCATCGTATGAACGAGGCGCTGGAGACTCTGCAAGCGTGGCAGCAGGCCAATCCGGGCGTGTTGCACTACCCCTTTATCCTGCGCTGCACCGGCTCTTCCGAGGCGTGGCTCAGTGCCGCTTACGGCCAGCCGGTCTGCTGGATCGGTTTTCTGGTCTATCTGGCTGCGGACGGCACCTTCGTCAACGGCTCCATGGAGCAGATGCGCGAGCTGCAGCAACTGCTGGTGCCGCTCGGCGGCATTCCCCACTTCGGCAAGCATCTGGCTATGGATCTCTACGACTTCCCGGCCCTGCTGCCGCGCTGGAACGACTTCGTGGCCTTGCAGCGCGAGCTCGACCCCCACGGCCGCTTTGAAAACCGCTGGCTCAGCGACCTGTTTGCCAACCGGTAAGGATCTGACATGACCGATATGCAAGATACCCGTATCCCAGTGACCCTGCTGACCGGCTTTCTCGGCAGCGGCAAGACCACCTTGCTCAACCACTGGGTCAAACAGCCGGAGCTCGGCGAGTGTGCTGTGTTGATCAACGAGTTCGGCTCGGTAGGGCTGGATCACCATCTGGTGCAGCAGGTCGATGAGCAGGTGATGCTGCTCGACTCCGGCTGCATCTGCTGCTCGGTGCAGGGCTCTCTGGTTGAGGCGTTGCAGGGGCTGTTTATGAAGGCCATCCAGCGCAAGATCAAACCGTTCAAGCGGCTGATTATCGAGACCACTGGCCTCGCCGATCCGGCCCCCGTGCTCTTCACGTTGAGGGAGGAGGGCTTTATCGCCCAGCGCTACCGCTTCGATGGCACCGTCACCGTGGTGGATGCCGGTCATATCGAGCAGCAGTTGGCGGCCCAGTATGAGGCGGTGAAACAGGTGGCGTTGGCGGATCTGCTGGTGGTGAGCAAGGGCGATCTGGTGGATGGCGAGCAGCTGGCGCGGGTCGAAACCCAGCTGGCGGCCCTCAATCCGGCGGCGCCGATCCAGCTGGTGACCAATGGCGAGCTCTCGCCCAAGTTGCTGGATAAGCTGGGCGCCTACAACGAAGCGGCCGGGCGCGATGTGCGCCAGCTGCTGGCATGGCTGCGCACCGAATCCCCCAAGCAGGGGCTGGCGTCACCGATGCAGCCGAAGATGCAACCGTTCGCCGCCAAGGTGGGCACAGCTGCGCCCACCCACTTCGAGCACGGCAACATCGAAAGTTTCTCTTTGCGCATCGGCGAGCCGCTCAAGCCCTCTCGTCTGCTGGCTGCGATCGATGCGGTGCAGGCCCAATACGGCGATGCTCTGTTGCGCCTCAAGGGGATCTTGCAGCTGGAAGGGGAGAGCCAACCGGTGGTGATCCACGGCGTTCACGGCCAGCTCTATCCGCTGCAGGCTCTGGGGGAGTGGCCGGAGGGCAAGGCCCAGTCCCGACTGGTGTTTATCGTGAAAACTCAGGACAAGGCGGGGATAGAACGGCTGTTCCTTGATACGCTCAAGGCTCCCGAGCCCAGTCTCGAAGAGCAGCTCAAGGCCATGCTTGGCCAGCCGGATGCCTGATGTCTGACATGACCCGCCCGTAACAACGAGAGCGGGTCTTTTTATTCCTGAAGTGGAGGTGGTCTGTTATGGCGGAAGTTTCACTCGGGGTGACCCCGGCCCAGCGCAAGTGGCTGCCCATGCTGGCGGCTGTCGGCTTTTTCATGCAGTCGCTGGATGGCACCATTCTCAATACCGCTCTGCCCAGCATGGCCGAGACGCTGGGGGAGAGCCCGCTGCAGATGCAGTCGGTGGTGATCGCCTACATGCTGACGGTGGCACTGCTCATCCCTGCCTCCGGCTGGCTGGCGGACAGGTTCGGTACCCGTCGCATCTATCTGGCGGCGATCTCGCTGTTCACCCTCGGTTCGCTGGCTTGTGCCGCCTCCGGTTCGCTCTCCATGCTGGTGGCTGCCCGGGTGCTGCAGGGGATTGGCGGGGCTTTGCTGATGCCGGTGGGACGACTGGCGGTGCTGCGGGTCTATGACAAGCGGGAGCTGCTGCGGGTGATGTCGTTCGTCACCATTCCGGGGCTGCTTGGCCCGCTGATGGGGCCAGCGCTCGGTGGCTGGCTGGTCGAGGTGGCGAGCTGGCACTGGGTCTTTCTGATTAACCTGCCGGTGGGAGTGATCGGCTTTATGGCGAGCTGGTATTTCATGCCCGATCTGCGTCAGGCGACCGCCCGTTTTGACTGGCAGGGCTTCGTGCTGTTCAGCCTCGGCATGGTGCTGGTATCGGTCGGTTTGCAGGGGCTGGGGGAGCACAGTATCTCCACCGGCTGGGCGCTGTTTGCGTTGATCTTCGGGCTGGCGGCGATGGCGAGCTACTGGCTTTATGCCGCCAGTGCGGAGCAGCCGCTCTTCAGCCTGAATCTGTTCAAGACCGCCACCTTCGCCATCGGGGTCTGGGGCAACCTGTTTGCCCGCCTCGGCAGCGGTGCCATGCCGTTCCTCACCCCGCTCTTTCTGCAACTGGGGCTCGGCTTCTCCCCGAGCAAGGCGGGGATGACCATGATCCCGACGGTGCTTGGCGCCATGCTGACCAAGACGCTGGTGAACAAACTCATCCCCAGAGTGGGCTATCGCCGCATCCTGATTGGCAACACCCTGTTGCTCGGCGCCATGATCGCCAGCTTCTACTTTATCGACAATCAGCTCCCCTATGGCGTGCTGCTGGGCTGGCTGGCTATCTTCGGCGCCATCAACTCGCTACAGTTCTCCGCCATGAACACTCTCACGCTGCAAGATCTCAGCCCGACCCTGGCCAGTAGCGGCAACGGCCTGCTCTCGGTGGTGATGCAGCTCTCCATGAGTTTGGGGGTCGCGATTGCCGCCAGCTTGCTGGGGCTCTTCTCGGCGGGTACCTCAGCGGCCAACGGCCAGTGGCTGGCAGGGTTCCACCTTACCTACCTCTGTGTCGGCCTGCTCTCCATGCTGGCGGCGCTGATCTTCGCCCAACTGGCGCGAGACGGGGGCACGACTTCGGCTCAGGCCAGAGGATAAGAAAGAACAGGATAAGACGTCACATCAACGAAAAGGGCACCGCGAGGTGCCCTTGTCGATCAGTGGTGCTGCAGCTCCCGCGCTTCCCAGTGAAAGGGAATGGGGCACAGTTGCTGGGAGGCCTTGTCGTAGCTCTCCCACAGCTCGCCCATGGTGCGGCCATCGATGGGGTGGCGCAGTCCGGGTGCCAGCTCGGCCAGCGGCCAGAGCACGAAGGCGTTGGTGAGGATCTCGCCGCGCGGCAGCACCAGCTGCGTCTCGCAGACCAGATCGCCATAGAGCAGCAGGTCGAGATCCAGCGTGCGCGGGGCGAACTTCTTGGCATCCGGCTCGCGGCCGTGGGCGAACTCCATCTCGCGCAGCAGCTGGCAGACGGTAACCAGCGGCAGGTCGGTCTCGGCAGCGGCAACAAGGTTGTAGAAAGGACGGCCATTGAAGCCCACCGCCTCACTCTCGAACACCCGGGAGACCCGCAGCTCGCCGAAGGCAGCGTGCAACGCATCGAGCCCGGCACGGATATGGCGCTCTCGCTCGATGTTGGAACCAAGGCTGATATAGATAGTGGTCATCAGTTGCTGCTCGCCGCCGGGGTGCGGTGGCGCAGGATCTCGACGCCGACACCGGCGGCATTGGGTACGGCGCCCGGCTTGGTGAGGGTGACTTTGACCCACTGTACCCGCTCGTCGGCGAGCACCAGCATGGCGACCTGCTCGGCCATGGTCTCGACCAGCTCGACTACCTTGCCGCTGACATGCTCGCAGATCTTGTTGGAGAGGTCGGCATAATCCAGTGCCAGATTGATGTCGTCGGTTGCAGCGGCGGGGCGGTTGTCGAACCCCATCTCGAGGTCAAAACGGAGCTTCTGGCGAATGCCTTTCTCCCACTCATATACACCTATGGTGGTCAAAACCTCGAGTCCGCGAATAAACACCTTGTCCATGACTGTACTTCTTCTTTACTCTTGATGGGCTGTGATGACAGCGCAGGGATGCTGGCCGGGCAACAGGCTTGCCGAGGCGCTCTGGGTGGGCATGGGCCCATGCCAGCGTTGTGGCCCGCATCATACCCCATTCATATCGTGGTAAAAACGACCAAGATGACGGCCCTGACGATTTTGATGATTATTCTGGCCTACCTGGGTGGTTCACTATCCAGTGCTGTGCTGGTCTCCCGCTGCAGTGGTCTGCCCGACCCGCGGGATCATGGCTCCCACAATCCGGGGGCAACCAATGTGCTGCGCCTCGGTGGCCGGCTGGCGGCGCTGGTGGTGCTGCTGCTCGATGTGCTCAAGGGAACGGCGCCTGTCTATCTCGCCTGGTATCTGCAGATAAAGCCGGTCTACCTCGGCTTTATCGGGGTGGCCGCCTGTCTTGGCCACATGTACCCCATCTTCTTTCATTTTCGCGGTGGCAAGGGGGTGGCGACGGCGCTGGGCACCATGATGCCGCTCGGCTTCACCATGGGGGGCGCTGTCATCGTCACCTGGCTGCTGGTGTTGCTGGCAAGTGGCTACTCTTCGCTGGCCTCCATCATTACCGTGCTGCTCACGCCACTCTTTACCTACCTGCTCAAACCCGAATACACCCTCCCTGTCTCGCTGCTCTCCTGTCTTATCCTGATCCGCCATCACGAGAACATCTCCCGCCTGCTCAAGGGGGAAGAACCCAGAGTCTGGCGGCGAAAAGGGTGTGCCTGTGGCGAGGAAGTGGGAAAAACGGGTGATGTTGAGCAAAAAAGAGACGAACGAGACAAAAAGTAAAATTTCCCGTTGACCATCCGCCTTAAAATCCGTTTAATAGCGCCCACGCCCAGATAGCTCAGTCGGTAGAGCAGGGGATTGAAAATCCCCGTGTCGGCGGTTCGATTCCGTCTCTGGGCACCAAATTTTGGTGCTATGAAATAAAAAATTTGTTCATGCACAATGGTTTAAAGTGTGCCGGCTTAGCTCAGTAGGTAGAGCAACTGACTTGTAATCAGTAGGTCACCAGTTCGATTCCGGTAGCCGGCACCATTTGCCCAGATAGCTCAGTCGGTAGAGCAGGGGATTGAAAATCCCCGTGTCGGCGGTTCGATTCCGTCTCTGGGCACCACTAATAATTCCTCCTTAGCTCAGTCGGTAGAGCGACGGACTGTTAATCCGCAGGTCGCTGGTTCGAGCCCAGCAGGAGGAGCCAAACCGAAAAGCCCTTGTCGCAAGACAAGGGCTTTTTTTCTTTGGTTCAATACCGAGTTTTTACCATAACAACAATCACACACGCACAGAATGACGGCAGGATAGATATGGAAAATCAAGTAGTTATAGACTCAAAGGGGCGACTGGCCACCATCCGCGAGTGGCTTGAGCCCGTGCTGGTGCTGCTGATCCTGGGCAGCCTGTTTGGCTATCTCGGCAGCCAGATGGGCCTCTCCGCCATGGTCAACACCCTGTTCAATACCGCCCACCAGCTGCTGCTCAATACCGTGCTCTTCATCATGGGGATCACCGTGCTTTCCGGCGCTCTCAGCCAGCTGCTGAGCGAATTCGGGGTGATCCGCCTGCTGGAGGTGCTGCTGGCCCCCCTGATGAAGCCGGTGTTCCGCTTGCCGGGGCGCACTGCGCTGGCGGCGCTGATGACCTTCTTCTCCGATAACCCGGCGGTGATCAGCCTCGCCAAGGACAGCCGCTTTCGCAAGGGCTTCACTCCATGGCAACTGGTGTCTCTGACCAACTTCGGTACCGCCTTCGGCATGGGCCTGATCGTGGTGACCTTTATGGCCACTCTGCAGCTGCCGGGCGGGGAGTCTACCGCCAGCGCCGCTCTGATCGGGCTGCTCGGCGCTCTGGTGGGCTCGGTGGTCTCTACCCGACTGATGCAGCGGATGATCCGCCCGCTGGTGGGTGAGGTGCTGGACGATGAGCCGACTGATGCCAAGGGGCACAAGGTCGGGGTCAGCAAAGAGGTGGCGCCGGGCTGGCTGCGGATCCTCAACTCATTGCTCGATGGCGGCAAATCCGGTGTGGAGCTGGGAATGGCGGTGATCCCGGGTGTGCTCATCATCAGCACCTTCGTCATGCTGCTCACCTTCGGCCCGGGGGAGAAGGGCTATACCGGCGAAGCGTTTCAGGGGGTTGCCCTGCTGCCGGTGCTGGCCGCCAAGGCGGGCTGGCTGTTTGACCTGCTGTTTGGCTTCCAGCAGCCGGAGCTGGTCGCCTTCCCGGCTACCTCGCTCGGTGCAGTCGGTGCCGCCATGTCGCTGGTGCCCCCCTTTATTGCCAAGGGATGGATCACCGGCAACGAGGTGGCAGTGTTTACCGCCATGGGGATGTGCTGGAGCGGCTTTTTGAGCACCCACACCGCCATGCTCGATGCTCTCGGCTATCGCCATCTCACCTCCCGCGCCATTGTCGCCCACACCATCGGCGGCTTGTGCGCCGGGGTGGCAGCGCACCAGCTTTATATGCTGCTGGGCTGAGCAGGGAGAAAAGAGAGAGGGGCGCTGCGGCGCCCCTCTCTGTATCCTGCTGACGAAAATCGCCTATTTGTTATGGCCGATCAGGCTCTGCGCGATCACCGCCTCCGGCATCATCTCCCGCAGCCCGGCGATCAGTTTTTCCCCCGCCTCATGCAGTGCAGCCAGCGGCATCTCGGGCAGGCTCTCCAGAATGAACCACATCTGGCCCGAATCGATACTCAATCTGGTGCGCACACCCTGCCGCCAGTTCCAGCGCCGACAGGTGACCCCCTTGTCATCCCGCCAGACCACCTCGCCGGGTTCCGGAGATTCGTGGGCGGGTTCGCCCCCCTTCATGGTATCGAACAGCTCGCTGCCATCGGCCACCACCAGTTGCGGCAGCCCTTCATAGGCGAGCAGGTTTTCGCCCCCCACCGGAATGGCGTAGCGGATGCTGATGGCGTTGTAGAGATCGACCACGGGGTCGATGGCGGGCAGGTTGCCATCGCGGGCGACCCGTTTTCTCAGGGCCTCGGCGGAACAGGGAGTCCGCTGTGGCTTGGCGCCGAACTTTCTGAACAGATCGCCCCAGGCGGCGAGATGCGCCTCTGCCCACGGCACATCGGCGGTCAGCATGGCGGTGCAGGCCTCATCGAGCGCACGCGCCCCCACGTTCGGGTCGACCACGGCGGCGGCCTGCACCGTGATGCTCAGAGCGCGAAAGCCGGGAGCCAACTGGCTGACTTCGGGGGAGATATGGGGGGTGATCAGGGACATAACGACTCCATAAACGAAAAAGGCAGGGATAAGGCGGCTGCCGGCCAGCATAGCGGTGACGGCGAATCCGGTTTGAGAGCCATCTTGCGCGAACATATTAGATAAGAAAATTTACATGATCTTAATAGCCATAAGTTTCATGAATGAAAAATGACGTGATCGAGGGGATAGCAGGCATGTACCGGCATATAGCGAAGAGGAGCCCTGTCGCCTCCGGTTTGCTGCGGCAATGCTCCTTTGCCGCCTCGATCTGCAGCGGCAGCCGCTGGCCGCCCGGCTCTCTTGTGATGACCTCAGTTGCAATGCCCGAACACAAGGCGGCGATTCAAATCACTCGGTGGCTCAATGGGTTGGTTTTGCCCTGCGCTGTTCACTGCATTCTGGCCCCGCTTATGCACATCTCTTGGCAACACCATCAAGGGTCGTTGTCGCGGAGAGTTATCATGATCAGCAGTCTGCTTCCCCTTGCCTCAATCGCCCTCAAGCTGGGCAGTCAGCTGCTTGGCAGCAGTGCCAAACCCGAGCCTGTGCAGCAAACCGTGCAGGAGGATCGCCTTGCCCCGACCGTCCAGAGCTTGTTCCAGCGGCTGGGTGTCAAGTATGCCGACAGCGAGCAGAACCGCGCTGCCATCAACCACTTTATGGGTGAGCTGATGCAGACTCTGGGGCAGGAGAATGGCGGCCAATCCCTTCCTGCCGCCATCGACAGCGCCCGCAACCAGCTGGCGAGCGGCACCCAGAGCACCCGCCTCGACGCGCTGCAGAGCGAGCTCGATACCCTCAAGGATTCCCTCGGTGCCAGCCATCTCAACCTCGACCAGCTGCTCGGTGCCTTTAAACAGACCCTGCCCAATGGCAAGGGGGAGGGGGTGGGCAAACTGCTCAATGCCAGTGCGTGAGTTAAAAACAGCTATAAAGAATGCGATAATTCCAGTGGGAGTTTTAGTTATCAAACCAAATGTAGTAATGCTGAGCAGGTGCGCTGATATGACTGTTAACCGAAGCTGTGTAGAGATAAGGAAATATAAAGCTGGTGATGAAACTCGATTATTTAGCGTTTTCTTGTCGGCAGTGCACGATATAGCCTCATGCGACTATACCGCTGAACAGATTCAAGCGTGGGCTCCTGATGATATATCTCCAGAACTGTGGGCTGACCACATAAGAGATTTGAAGCCTTTTGTAGCCGAAATTGATGGTGACATTGTCGGGTATGCAGATATTCAGCCAAATGGTTATATTGATCATTTCTTTGTGGCTGGACATTACGCTAGACAGGGGGTGGGAACCAAGTTGATGACGCGTATTCATGAAAGCGCCAAGGAGCAAGGTATTTTCGAATTAACGGCTGATGTAAGCAAAACCGCTGAGCCTTTTTTTTCATATCATGGTTTTCAGGTGGAAGAGCGGAGATATCCTGTTCGTCGTGGTGTGACATTGCAAAATGCATTGATGCGGAAAAAATTATTACCAACAGGCTAGTTTGGTGAAACTGAAAAGCATCAGCGAAATCTGTTGTTCAATCTAATTTCTCCATTACTTATCCTGAATTGAATTCGTTATTTACCATAAAAATGGCAACCATTGGTTGCCATTTTTGTTCAATGTCAGGTAACGATCATCGTGGCTTAACCCACCCGTTTGGCCAGCCAAGCTTCGGCGGCAGTCAGGGCTGCCTCAACCTGCGCGCGGGCAACGCCGCCTTTGGCAACCCGCTTGGCCAGGGTCGCTTCCAGCTCCAGATTGGGGTAGACGTCGAACTCGATCACCGGGCTGAAGCGCTGGAACTCGCCGATGGAGAGCTCCTCCAGCGGGCGGCCCACGCTGATGGCAAAGACCACGGTTTCGCCGACGATATGGTGCGCCTCACGGAATGGAATCCCCTTGGCCACCAGATAGTCCGCCAGCTCGGTGGCGTTGGCGTAGCCGCCCTGCGCCGCCGCCATGGTGCGCTCGCCGTTGACCTTCAGATCGATCAGCACCAGCGCCGCCATGTCGAGGCAGTCGTGCCAGGTGTCGAGGGCATCGAACAGCCCCTCTTTGTCTTCCTGCATGTCCTTGTTGTAGGCCAGCGGCAGAGCCTTGAGGCTCATCAGCATGCCCATCTGGGCGCCGACCACCCGGCCGGTCTTGCCGCGGATCAGCTCCAGCGCATCCGGGTTCTTCTTCTGCGGCATCAGCGACGAGCCGGAAGTGACCGCATCGGAGAGCTCGACAAAGCCCGCCTCGCCGGTGTTGTAGAAGATGAGATCTTCGGCAAAGCGCGACAGGTGGGTCATGGAGAGGGACGCCACGTGCATCAGCTCCACCACGTGATCCCGATCGGAGACCGAATCCAGACTGTTGCGGGTGGCGCCACTAAAGCCCATGTCGAGCGCCAGCGCTTCACGGTCGATGGCATAGGCGGTGCCCGCCAGCGCGCCGCAGCCGAGGGGGCTGGTGTCGAGGCGCTTGAGGGCATCCTGCAGGCGGGAGTAGTCCCGCTCCAGCATCTCCACATAGGCCAGCGCCCAGTGAGCGAAGGTGACCGGTTGGGCCCGCTGCAGGTGGGTGTAACCCGGCAGCACGGCGGCCTGATTGGCGCGGGCGGAGGCCACCAGCCCCTGTTGCAGGGCGGTGATGGAGCCGAGCAGCAGCTCGCCCTGCGCCTTGCACCAGAGTTTCAGGTCGGTGGCGACCTGATCGTTGCGCGAGCGGCCGGTGTGCAGTTTCTTGCCCAAATCGCCGACGGCGGCGATGAGCTGGCTCTCGACCCAGGAGTGGATATCTTCGGCGTCCGAGCTCAGGATCTGCCGGGGATCCTGCTGCACCGAGGCGAGCAGCACCTCCATCGCCTGCTGCAACTTGGCCTGCTCATCGGCGGTCAAGACACCCACCTTCACCAGCGCTTTGGCCCAGGCCATGGAGCCTTGAATATCCTGCTCCGCCAGCCGGTAATCGAACCGCAGCGAATCGTTGAACTGCTTGAACCGGCTATCGGCTCCCTGACTGAAGCGTCCACCCCAAAGTGCCATACTGCTCTCCTTGAATTACTGCGGCTGTTTACATACAGCTTGCTTCTTGCTTGTCTCTAGTCGTGATCCCTGTAGTCCTAATCACAACAATTTTGTCGAGATGCTCAAGCATCATATCTGCGATTTTGTTGGATACGAGAAGTTCCCGTATGTTGTGTGCTAGATGGTCTTCTAACCAACACACGGAAATCTCTAATAGAAGATTTTTCTCTCCTAGCTTGATTCCGAACAAATAGTCGTCAGTCGTGAAAGCCTGATCACAGGCTGGCCCACCCGCTCCAGGAAAACTCTCTTGCAGATAATCACTAACAGTCTTGAGTTTCTCTTCGATCATCTAGTACCCCCCGCATTAAAAAATTAGGGGGGATTTCTCCTCCCCCCTCTATTCACGGATTAGCCGTGGGTGTGATCACCACCGATAGCCTGATGTTGCTCCTTCATGGCACGGATCCGGCTGGCCAGGGTGTAGAGACGGATAAAGCCTTCGGCATGGCTCTGGTCATACACTTCATCGGCCCCGAAAGTGGCGAAGTCTTCGGAGTAGAGGCTGTTCGGCGACTTCTTCTGCACCGCGGTGACCTGACCCTTGTACATCTTCAGCACCACTTCACCGTCCAGATCTTCGGCGATGGCGTTGGCAGAGGCGAGGATCGCCTTGCACAGCGGGGTGAACCAGCGACCGTCATAGACCAGATGGGAGAACTCGGCACCCAGCTTCTCCCGCCAGGCGCGGGTCGGGCGATCCAGTACCAGCTCTTCCACGGCGCGCAGCGCAGCGACCATCACGGTACCGCCCGGGGTTTCGTAGCAGCCGCGGGACTTCATGCCCACCATCCGGTTTTCGGTGATGTCGATGCGGCCCACGCCGTGCTTGCCGGCACGCTCGTTCAGGGTCATCAGGATCTGGTGCGGGCTGAGTGGCTGGTCGTCAACGGCCACCACTTCACCCTGCGCCACGGTCAGCTTGACGTACTCCGGCTGATCCGGTGCCTGTTCGGCCGGTACGGTCCACTGCCAGACCGCTTCGGAGGGCTCGTTCCAGGTGCTCTCCAGCTCGCCACCCTCGGTGGAGATGTGCCAGGCGTTGGCGTCGCGGCTGTAGATCTTCTTCAGGGTCGCCTTGCAGGGGATGTTGCGGGTCTCCAGATAGGAGAGCAGATCTTCCCGGGAGCGCATGTCCCAGATCCGCCACGGGGCGATCACTTTCAGCTGGGGCGCCAGCGCGGCGACCGCACCTTCGAAACGCACCTGATCGTTACCCTTGCCGGTGCAACCGTGGGAGATGGCATCGGCCCCTTCCGCCAGCGCGGCCTCGACCATCGCCTTGGCGATCACCGGACGGGCCATGGAGGTGCCCAGCAGATAGGTGCCCTCATAGACGGCGCCGGTCTTCAGGGTCGGGTAGACGTACTCTTTGACGAACTCTTCGCGCAGATCCTTGATGATGCACTTGGTGGCGCCGGAGGCGATGGCCTTCTGCTCGATCCCTTCCAGATCGTCGCGCTCCTGACCCACGTCGGCCACGAAGGCGATGATTTCGGCGTCATAGTGCTCTTTCAGCCAGGGGATGATGGCCGAGGTATCCAGTCCACCCGAGTAAGCCAGTACGATCTTGTTGATTCCGCTCATTTTACTTCTCTCCATGATGATTCGATGATGATTCAATAAAGGTGTCGTGATTCAGGTTGAGTGCCGCGTTACTTGTTGCCGAGAAGGGTCAGCAACACGGCGTTCTGGATATGCATCCGGTTTTCGGCCTCGTCCATGATGAGGGAGGCGGGGCCATCCATCACCTGCGAGGTGATCTCCAGCTCCCGGTGCGCCGGTTGGCAGTGCAGCACATGTGCAATGCCGGTGCGGTCGAGCAGGGCCTGGTTGATCTGGTAAGGCATAAAGAGGTCTTTGACCTGCTCCATCGGCGTGTTGTCACCCATGGAGACCCAGGTATCTGTGTAGGCCACGTCGAACCCTTCGATATCCGCCACGTCATCGCTGATGTGGATAGTCGCCCCCGACTTGGCCGCCAGAGCCTGCGCCTGCAGGAAAATCTGGGTATCCGGGCCGTGGCCTTTCGGGCAGATCAGGGTGACGTCTGTACCGAGGGTCGCCCCCAGCAGCAGCAGAGAGTGGCTGACGTTGTTGCCATCACCGAGGTAGGCAAGCTTCACCTTTGACAGATCGTCGTAGTGCTCGGCAATGGTCATAAAGTCGGCCAGCCCCTGGCAGGGGTGGTAGAGGTTGCACAGGCTGTTCACCACCGGCACTGTGCCGTGCTCTGCCAGCTCGACCAGGGTCTGGTGATCGAACACCCGGGCGACGATGGCATCACACCAGCGCGACAGGTTGGCGGCGAAATCCTTCACCGACTCCCGCTTGCCCAGCGCGCCGTTCTGCTGATCCAGATAGACGCTGTGGCCGCCCAGTTTGGCGATGCCGATGTCGAAGGTGACCCGGGTGCGCAGGGAGGGCTTCTCGAACAGGGTGACCACGCTCTTGCCGGCCAGCGCCTGGCTGTACTTCTTCGGGTCGGCTTTCACTGCTTTGCCCAGCGCAATCAGCGTTTCGATCTGGGCTTTGTTCAGATCACTGTCTTTCAGAAGATGTTGCATCGGATGTTCCTTGTTCCGGTGGAGATCAAATGGCCACTTGAGTGCCGACGGCGCCGCCAGCCAGCAGCTTGAGCAGCTGGTCCGGGTAACGCCAGCTGGCGACACAGACCGGCTTGCCGAGGGTCTGGGCGGCGTGCAGGGCCGCTTCTACCTTGACCGCCATGCCATCGCGGATCACCCCTTTCTCCATCAGATCCAGCGCGGTCAGCTTGTCGAGCTGTGGCACCAGCTTGCCCTTGCCATCGAGGATGCCGCTCACGTCGGAGAGCATCACCAGATCGGCACCGAGCGCCTCGGCAATGGCGGTGGCCGCCTGATCCGCGTTGACGTTCATCAGTTGCCCGTCGGCTGTGATGCCGATGGAGCTCACCACCGGCAGGAAGCCCTGACCGAGGATGCCCGCCACCAGTGCCGGGTTGCCCGGCTTGCACTCGCCGACTGCGCCGAGATCCGGGTCGAGCTGGGTCACCTGACACAGGCCGCCATCTGCCAGACAGAGCCCCACCGCCGGAATGCCGGTGGCGATCGCCTTGGCCATCATCTGCTTGTTGGCGGTCCCTGCCAGCGCACCGGCAATGAAGGGGATCTGCTCGAACGGGGTCACCCGCAGGCCGTTCTTCTTGGTAGAGGTGAGACCCAGCCCCTTGAGCAGGTCATCCACCAGACAGCCACCGCCGTGCACCAGCACCAGCGGACGGTGCTGATCGTCGAGAAAGGTTTTGAGGGTGGCGAACAGGGCGGTCAGCGCCTCGTCGTTCTCGATAAGGGCGCCGCCCAGCTTGATTACCAACGTCTGTTTGTCCATGTTCGAGATCCTTCCTAAGTCCTTAAATCAGGCCGGTGGCCGGTTCAAATCCGAATTTGATATTTATGCACTGCATGGCTTGCGAGGCTGCGCCCTTGAGCAGGTTGTCGATGGCAGAGACCACCACCAGCATGTTGCCCTGCTGTTGCCAGGCAATATCGCAGTAAGGGGTGTTTGCCACACCGCGAATAGAGGGCATCTGGCCGGTGAGGCGCACCAGCGGCTTGCCTTCGTAAGCCTTGAGGAAGGCCTGATCCACCTGGGTGGGGGTGACGCCGTCCGCCAGCTGCACATAGATGGTGGCCAGGATGCCGCGCACATAGTTGCCAAGGTGGGGCTGGAACAGCACCTCCTTGCCGAGGTGATGGCTGATCTCCGGCTGGTGTCTGTGATTGAAGGTGCCGTAAGGGTTAAGGCTCACTTCGCAGAAGCTGGTGTTGATGGCCGCCTTGCGGCCGGCGCCGGAGACCCCGGAGACTGCGTTGATGATGGGCTGCCAACCCTTGGCAATCAGGCCATCCTGCTGCAGCGGCTTGAGGGCGCACAGCGATGCGGTCGGGTAGCAACCCGGCACGGCGATCAGCTGGGCGCTGGCGATGGCATCGGCATTCCACTCGGCCAGACCGTAGGCAGCCTGATCCAGCCACTGTTCGCTCTGGTGGGTGAAGCCGTAGAAGCTGTCGTAAAACCCCTGATCCTTGACCCGGAAGGCGCCGGAGAGATCGAACACCGGCAGCCCCTTGGCGAGAAACTTGGGGGCAAGCTCGGCGCTCACCTCGTGGGCGGTGGCCAGCAGCACCAGATCAGCCTGGGTCAGGATCCGGGTCATGCCGTCGTCGTCCAGCGGCAGCAGTGGCTGATCGAGGGCGCCGACCCACTGGGGATGCAGGGAAGAGAAGCGCTTGTGGGCATCCTGACTGCCGGCGGAGACATAGAGGCCGAACAGTTTGAGTTGTGGATGGTTCTGTACCAGTGCGGCCAGTTCGGCTCCCGCGTAGCCACTGGCACCGACGATAACGGTGTTGAGCATGTTTGAATATTCTAAATCAGAGTTCGAGATTCACAGCGTGGTGCTGCGGTGCACAAGGGTGTTCGATCGCCCCTGTGCACAAGTGCGGAGGGGCAATTCAGGCGGGTGTGTGTCGTCGGTTATAGATCAGGTGACAGAACATTAACTTTCCCTTACAACTAGAAGCCTTTGTTGGCGAGCTGCTTATCCTGGCAAAAAGACAGAATATTAATGCATTCGCATTGCATTTGTATTTTCTAACAGAAACGTTTTGGGGAAGCAAGGAGGAGCTGATGGCCAATCTGGATTTTTTTTCACTCTACAAGAATATTATTGCGATCCCCTCTATCAGCAGCACGGATCCCAAGTGGGATCAGAGCAACGAGGCGGTGATCCGGTTGCTGGCCGACTGGTTCGGTCAGCTCGGTTTTCAGTGTGAGGTGACGGCACTCCCCGAGCTGCCGGGCAAGTTCAATCTGGTGGCGACGATCGGTCAGGGGGAGGGCGGTCTGCTGCTGGCGGGTCACACAGATACGGTGCCGTTCGATGAGGGAGGCTGGAGCAAGGATCCCTTCAAGGTGACCGAAGAGGGCAACCGCCTCTATGGTCTCGGCACCATCGATATGAAGGGCTTCTTCGCTTTCATAGTGGAAGCGCTCAAAGAGATCGACCTCACCAAGCTGACCAAGCCGCTGCGCATTCTCGCCACTGCCGATGAAGAGACCACCATGGCGGGGGCCCGCGCCATCGCTGCGGCAGCCGAACTGAAACCCGACTACGCGGTGATTGGCGAGCCGACCGGGCTGGTGCCTGTAGTGGCCCACAAGGGGCATATGTCGGAGGCGATCCGCATCACCGGCAAGAGCGGTCACAGCTCGGATCCCGCCAACGGCGTCAACGCCATGGAGATCATGCACAAGGCGATGGGGCAGGTGCTGCGCTTGCAGCAGGATCTGAAAGATCGCTACGCCGACCACCGCTTTGCCGTGCCGCAGCCGACCCTGAACCTCGGTTACATTCAGGGTGGTGACAGCCCGAACCGCATCTGCGGCTGCTGCGAGCTGCATATCGATCTGCGACCCACTCCGCAGGTGGGGCCAGACGAGTTGATGGGGATGCTCAAAGAGGCGCTCTCTCCCATCGAGATTCACCAGCCTGGTTGCCTGCATCTGCAACACCTGCATGAGCCCATTCCCGCCTACGCCTGCGCCGACAACTCTGTGCTGGTGCGCGAAGCGGAGAAGGCGAGCGGCCGCACGGCCGAGTCGGTCAACTACTGCACCGAGGCCCCTTTTATCCAGCAGCTTGGCTGCGAGACCATAGTGATGGGGCCCGGCCATATCACCCAGGCGCACCAGCCTGACGAGTATCTGGATCTCTCCTTCGTCAAGCCCACCACTGCGGTATTGCAGCATCTGGTTCGTCGCTTCTGCCTCTGAAAAGGGCAGCAAAGGGGGTCAAAGCTGTAAGTAAGTTACATAACAAGCCGGTGCGGGAGTGGTGAGGGAAATACATCTTCTGAATCGGCCTGTTATTTGACCTTGCGCAGACAATCTGGGTAGATTGTCACCCTAAGATGACGGAGCATATGTTGTAATCGCACAACAATAAGTGAGGTCGTCTCGCACCCCGGATGGGTGTCAGGCACCAACAAGATAAGGATGTGGAATGAACGAAAAGTACGCCGCACTACGCGCCAACGTAGGTATGCTGGGTCAGCTGCTGGGCAAGTCCATCAAGGACCATCAGGGTCAGGCCTTCCTCGACAAGATCGAAACCATTCGCCAACTGGCCAAATCTTCCCGCAAAGGCAATGAGGCAGACCGGGAACGTCTGCTTGATACCCTGCGCACCCTGAGCGACGACGAGCTGCTGCCGGTGGCCCGCGCCTTCAGCCAGTTCCTCAATCTGGCCAACGTGGCCGAACAGTTCCACACCATCTCCCGTCGCTGCGAAGAGCAGGTCTGCACCCCGGACCCGCTGGAGCAGATGTTCGACAAACTGAAAGCCTCCAACCTGTCGCAAGAGGCCATCATTCAGGCCGTGCGCGAGCTGGATATCGATCTGGTACTGACCGCTCATCCGACCGAGGTGACCCGTCGCACCCTGATCCACAAGCATGTGCAGCTCAACGATTGCCTCGAGGCGCTGGAGCTCTCCGACCTGCTGCCCCGCGAGCGGGACAAGATCCTCAATCGCATCGAGCAGCTCATCAATCAGGCATGGCACACCAACGAGATCCGCGAACAGCGCCCGACTCCGGTGGATGAGGCCAAGTGGGGCTTCGCTGTGGTGGAGAACAGCCTGTGGCCGGCCATCCCCGAATTCATGCGCAATCTGGACGAGCGTCTGCAACACCATCTGGGTGTGCGGCTGCCGCTGGATGCCGCGCCGGTCAAGTTCACCTCCTGGATGGGCGGTGACCGTGACGGTAACCCCTTCGTCACCGCCAAGGTGACTGCCGAGGTGCTGGAGCTGGGCCGCTGGATGGCGGTGAGCCTCTTCTACAAGGACATCCGCGAGCTCACCTCCGAGCTCTCCATGTCCGACTGCACCGACGCCGTGCGCGAGCGGGTTGGCGATCACCCGGAGCCCTACCGTGCGCTGGTGCGCGAGCTGCGCGAACAGCTGCGCGAAACTCAAGAGTACCTGACCGCCAAGGTGCAGGGACAGGCGAGCGAGAGCCGGGATCTGGTCAAGACCACCGCCCAGCTGCGCGAACCGCTGGAGCTCTGCTACCACTCCCTGCACGCCTGCGGCATGGGCAACATCGCCGATGGCATGCTGCTGGATGTGCTGCGCAAGATCGCCTGCTTCGGCATCCATCTGGTCAAGCTCGATATCCGTCAGGATGGTGAGCGCCACGGCCAGGTCTTCTCCGAGCTGACCCGCTATCTGGGGCTGGGGGATTACGCCGAGTGGAGTGAGGATGACAAGCAGGCCTTCCTGCTCAACGAACTCAACTCCCGCCGCCCGCTTATCCCCAACGACTGGGAGCCGAGCGACGAGACCCGCGAAACCATCGAAACCTGCCGGGTGATTGCCCAGCACGATCCCGACGCGTTCGGTATCTACATCATCTCCATGGCTGGTGCCCCGTCCGACGTGTTGGCGGTGCAACTGCTGCTGAAAGAGGCGGGCTGCAAGTTCCGCATGCCGGTCGCCCCGCTTTTCGAGACTCAGGAAGACCTTATGGCGGGCACCGCCGTGATGGAACGCCTGCTGTCGGTGGACTGGTATCGCGGCTACATTCAGGGCCGTCAGTACGTGATGATCGGCTACTCCGACTCCGCCAAGGATGCGGGCATGATGGCCGCCGGCTGGGCTCAGTACGCCGCCATGGAGTCGCTGGTAGCGCTGGCCGAGGCCAACAATCTGCGCCTCACCCTGTTCCATGGTCGCGGCGGTACCGTCGGTCGTGGCGGTGCGCCGGCCCAGCAAGCCATTCTGTCGCAACCGCCGGGATCCCTGCGCGGTGGCCTGCGCGTCACCGAACAGGGCGAGATGATCCGCTTCAAGTTCGGCCTACCGAAAGTGGCGATCAAGAGTCTGGAGCTCTACACCAGCGCCGTGCTGGAAGGGAACCTGCTGCCGCCGCCCAAGCCGAAAGCGTGCTGGCGTGAAGTGGTGGAGCAGTTGGCGACCGTCTCCTGCGATCACTACCGCAGCATCGTGCGCGGCCACCCGGACTTCGTCCCCTACTTCCGTGCCGCCACCCCGGAGATGGAGCTTGGCAAACTGCCGCTCGGCTCGCGTCCCTCCAAGCGCAAGCCCAACGGCGGCGTCGAGAGTCTGCGCGCCATTCCGTGGATCTTCGCCTGGACCCAGAACCGCCTGATGCTGCCGGCCTGGCTCGGTGCCCACAAGGCGCTGCAACAGGCGATCGATGACGGCAAGCTGGCCGTGCTGGAGGAGATGAGCGCCCAGTGGCCCTTCTTCCGCACCCGCCTCGAGATGCTGGAGATGGTGTTCCTCAAGGCGGACGTCTGGCTCGCCGAGTACTACGACACCCGTCTGGTGCCGCAGGAGCTGTGGGGCTTGGGCAAACAGCTGCGTCAGGAGCTCGCCGAATCCATCGAGGTGGTGCTGAAGCTGAGCCCGCGCGGGGATCTGTTGGAGGATCAGCCATGGATCAAGGAGTCCATCAAGCTGCGCAATCCCTACACTGACCCGCTCAACGTGCTGCAGGCCGAGCTGCTCAATCGCTCCCGCAACCACCCGGAGACTCTGCACCCCGAGCTGGACAAGGCGCTGATGGTCACCATCGCCGGTATCGCGGCAGGCATGCGTAACACCGGTTGATCGCTGACCACTAAAATCACAGAGACAAAGGGCGCCCATCAGGCGCCCTTTCTGTTTCTGGTGTTCTCTTGGTCGGCTCGATTACTGGCTCTGGGTCTGCTGCAGTGCCTGTTTCAGACAGAGGATATCGAGATCGTCTTCGCTGGTTTTCAGGCGAGCGGTGAGCGCGGCGTGCCCTGCCGGGGTGGCCAGCTGGCGGGTGAGCTGCAGTCGCTCGGCCCTGAGCTCGGCCAGATACTGCTCAAGGTCGAACCCCTCGGGCCTTGCCTGAGAGTTGGGGAGTGTCTCTTCCGTGCAGAGTCTGATCAGGGTATCCACTTTGCTCTGGTACTCCTCTGTATCGGGCTGGTGAGCGCAGCCGGTGAGGAGCAGAGGGAGGACGAGCAGGGACATTCCCGTCGGTAGCCAGCGTGATCGGGTCATATAACCTCGTTGCCTATGGTGGGTGGCGCCCGGGTGTCGGGCGTAACCGATACGATGGGCGCCATTGTAACCCAGCTCAGCGCGGGTTCGCGCCGTTATGCGGGATGGCCTGCAAAATGGCGATGGGGCGATTTTCCTCGTCGAGATTCTCCTCGAGCTGCTCGAAGCCGCAGCGCTGCCAGAAGGCGAGGGCGGCAGGGTTGCTCAGCTGAACGCAGAGACGAACCGGCGCCGGGTTGAGTTGTGCCAGATGGTGGCAAAGCTGACTGGCAGCACTGCGCCCCACCCCTTTACCCGCCATTTCACTATTGATCACCAGCAGACCAATCCAGGGATGCTTATCGAAGGGGTTGTTGGCCAGCAGATGGGCGATACCGACAACCTCTTGCTGCCTGCGAATGACCAGATAGCGGCCGCCGGCGGCCAGCACGGCTTCGGTATCCTGCCGGATGGCGCTGAGGGAAAGCGCCGCAGGGCCGCCCAGCGCCAGATTGAAGGCGGGTTGCGAGTTGATGACCCGCTGCTGCAGGGCCAGCCCGCCGGGGCTCAGGGTCTCTTCGGGGGTAAGGGGAACAAGCTCGATCTGCATGGGAAATGGGGGCGAATATCGGTGAAATCGGGGGTGAGGATAGCATGGGGCGCTGTTGGAAAGGCACTGTCCGGCAGAGCGGCTCGCCCCAAATTGCCCTTGCGACTTGCATCACCCTATCGTGAGGCGCAGACTGTTTGGCCTTGTTTTTATGCGATTCGATTCAAGGCAACCATCATGACTCCTGCCATCAACCTGCTGAAGAAGCTCAAGATCCCCCACAAGCTCTACCCCTACGAGTGCGAAGCCCACGACGATTTCGGCAAGCATGCCGCGACCCAGCTCGGGCTGCCGGAGGCACAGGTATTCAAGACCCTGATCGCCCACCACGACAAACAGGCGGTGGTGGCCATAGTGCCCTCATCCGGCATGTGCAGCCTGAAGCAGCTGGCCAAGGCGACCGGCCTCAAGAAGGTGGAGATGATGAAACCGGCGGAGGCGGAGAAGCTGACCGGTTACAAGGTGGGCGGCATCAGCCCGCTGGCCCAGAAGAAGCTGCTGCCCACCGTGCTCGACGAGTCGGCCATGCAATTTGACGAGATTCTGGTGAGCGGTGGCAAGCGCGGCCTCTCGGTCGGTGTGGCACCGCAGGATATGCTGACTTTGCTGAAGTGGATTGCCGCTCCCATCGGCGAAGAGTAATCGGTGAAGAGTCAGCGACGAAGAGTGATGCCCCGCACGGCCTGACGCTGCCGCCACGGCACGCTAGCGGGCTGGCTGGTATAGTGGAAGGAGACTGGCTGCCAAGGATATGGCCCCATGCGAGCATCTGTCAGATCCCTGCTGTGCGCTGTGCTGCTTCTCCCCGCCACGGGTAGTGCTACCCCTGCCTTTACCCTGCACTCCTGTTTCGAAAACAGCGATTCCTACCCCTGGCTGCTGCAGTCGGGGGAGGGGATTGTCCAGTATCACCTCAAGCTGGTGGCAGAGCGCCTTGGCATCGAAATCCTGATGACTCCACTCCCCTGGAAGCGCTGCCTCTCGCTGGTGAGCAGCGGCCAGATGGATGCCGCCTTCAAGATGAGCTACAGCGCGGAGCGGGCGAGCAAGATAGGCAGTTACCCGATGCGCGGTGACAAGCCGGACCCCGACAAGCGCTTGCTCATCGAAAGCTACAGCCTCTATCAGCTCAAGGGGGGCAAGAGCCAGTGGGATGGCACCACCCTCAGGGTCAAGGGGATAGTGGCGGCCCAGTCCGGTTTCTCCATCGTCGAGTTCCTGCAGGGGGCGGGAGTCGAGGTGGATGACTCCAGCCGGGATCCGCTCATCATATTGAAAAAGCTGGTGATGGATCGGGCCGCCGCCACCGCCTTGCAGACCGAAGTGGCCGACAGCCTGCTGGCGGCCCATCCCGACCTGCAAGGGCAGATCGAGCGGCTCGCTCCGGTGTTGGTGGAGAAGCCCTACTATCTGGTCTTCTCCCACGCCTTCCGCCAGAGCCATCCGCATGAGAGCCAGCAGGTGTGGGATGCCATCGAGGCGGTGCGCAATTCGCCCGCCTATCAGCACTATGTGGCCACTTTCAGACAGACCCATCGGGTAGGGGATCAGGGATGAGAGCGATAAGCCATGGAACGGCAGAGCGGTTTGCAGGACGGAGGCTGGTACTGCTGGTGGCCAGTCTGCTGGCACTGCTCCCGCTGGCGGTCGAGGCGGTGACCCGCTTTACCTATATCAGTCCCGAGAGCGAGCGGGATCCGCGCACCACCTACGATCGGGAGCTGCTGCGTCTCGCCCTCGACAAGACGCGCGACCAGTTTGGCGACTATGTGATGGAGGCCGCGCCTCCCATGACCAAGGCGCGCGAGCGGGTCAGCATGCAGCTCGACAGCTTCCCCAATCTCTTTGCCATGGACAGTTACAGCAGCACTCGCGAGGGGCTGGGGCTGGCCTATGCCCGCTTCCCAGTGCATCTTGGGATCGTCAGCTACCGCATCTGTTTTGTCAGCCCGCAGCAGCAGGCGGCAGTCAGGCAGGTGACCGATCTTGCTGGCCTGCGCCGCTTCACCTTCGGTCAGGGCAAGGGGTGGCTCGATGTTGATATCCTGCGTCACGCCGGGCTGGAGGTGATGGAGGTGGATGGCTACGAGAAGCTGTTCAAGATGGTGGCGCGCGGCCGTTTCGATCTCTTCTGCCGCGGGGTGAGCGAACTGCGCAGCGAACAGCTCACCCACGACGAGGTAGAGGGGCTCAAGGTCGACGATGCCCTGATGATCTACTACCCGCTGCCCCGGGTTTTCTATACCAACGCCAACAACCGCGAGGCGCTCAAACGGGTCGAGCAGGGGCTGCAAATCGCCTGGCAGGATGGCTCGCTGCAGGCGCTGTGGCGCAAGAGCTTCGGTCCGGCCATCGCCTTTGCCCACCCCCAACAGCGGCGGCTGATCAAGCTGGAGAACCCCTTTCTCAAGGGGATCAGCTTCGATTACCGCCCCTATTTCTACAATCCGCTCACCGATCGCTTCGGCGATCAGTGAGGCTCCCGCCACTTGCGGCACAGCTCCAGCCAGGCCTCGGCGGTGTGCGACAGATAGCGCTCGCGCGGCCAGATCACCCCGAGTCGCCAGCTCAGCTCGAGCTCCAGTGGTCGCAACACCAGGCCGTCTGGTATGAGCCGATTGCAGACCGGCTCCGGCAGAAAGGCGATCCCCATGCCGCTGCGCACCATGGCGGTGAGAAAATCCCACTGACTGCTGCGTGCCGCCACCTGCGGCACAAAGCCAGCTTCCTGACACGCCTGCTCCAGCCGTTCGCTCAGGGTGAATGCCAGAGTCTGGGTATAGAGCAGGAAGGGCTCATCCTGTAGGGATTCCAGTCGCAGTGGTGCATCGCCGTGCCAGCGTGGCTGGTCCGGCAGTACTACCCGGATCGGGTATTGATCCAGATCTAGCGCGTTGAGGGCGCCTCCCTCCTTGGTCGGCAGCATGGTGATAGCGATATCCAGCTCCCCCTCCAGCACCGCCTGTTCGATCAGGCGGCCGCCATACTCCACCAGCGTTAGCTCCACCTTGGGGTAGCTGGTGCGGTAGGCGCGAATGAGATCAGCGTAGAGGTGACCCACCATGGGGGGAATGCCGAGGGTGAGGCGGCCATGCTGCAGGCTCTGCAGATCCGCCAGCTCCGCCTCCAGCTGCTGCATTTCGGCCAGAATGGTCTGGGCCCGCTGGAACAGCACCTGCCCGCTGTCGGTCAGGGTAAAGCGACGCCCCTCCCGGTTGAGCAGGGGCAGGCCCAGCTCCTCCTCGATATTGCGGATCATCTTGCTGATGGTGGGCTGGGTGACGAACAGCTTCTCCGAGGCGCGGGTGAAGCTCTGCTCCCGAACCAGTTCGACAAAGTAGCGCAGGGCGCGAATATCCATGGGCTCTCCCGGGATAACAAGGGCTCTAATCATGCCAATATGGCATGAAATGACTCATTCTAATTCATTTCATGAAGGATCTGAGCCTCTCAACGGGGTGAGGCGTGCAGCGGGCAGGGGATAAACAGGCTGGCCGATCGGATGGCTGGAAAAGCGTGGGGCGGCCAGGGTGGCCGCCCGTATGTATTCAGTTGCCGCGCAGGGCGGCGGTGAGGGCCGAGAGGGAGAGGCGCTGGCGCCCGCTCTGGTCGAAGTTGGCATCGTCCAGCCAGCGGGCAAGGGTCGCCTGCAGGGCGGGCCACTCGCTGTCGATCACCGAGAACCAAGCGGTATCGCGCGAGCGCTCCTTGTCGACCCTGGCTTGCCGGAAGATCCCCTCGAAGGTGAAACCGAGCCGCAGCGCCGCCTGCCGGGAGGGGAGGTTGAGGGCGTTGCACTTCCACTCGTAACGGCGATAGCCGAGGGCGAAGGCGCGCGCCATCATCAGCGCCATGGCGGCGGTGGCGAGCCGGGTGCGGCGCATCGCCGGGGCGAAGTGGAGCCAGCCCACCTCGATGCTGCCAGCGAGAGGGTCGATGCGCAGAAAGCTGGCGAGCCCGAGGGTGCGCCCGCTGGCGGCATCGACAATGGCGTAGAACTGGGGATCCCGCCCTGCCGCCATGCGTGCCAGCCATCCCTGCCACTCGGTGCGGCTCGGGAAGGGGCCGCTGGTGAGGTAGGTCCAAAGGCTTCCGTCATCCTCGCCGAAGGCTTGCCAGAGGCTCGCTTCGTGGCGCGCCGGTTCGAGCGGCTCGCAGCGACAGCCCCATCCCTCAAGCAGTTGCGCGTCGGGGAAACGGGCGCCATCCCAGCCGGCGACCAGCGGCCCGAGCGGTTGGCCAAATTCGTTGAGCTCAGCAGCCACAGCGCACCTCCTCGTTGGCCAGCTGGCCCGGCTCGTCGCCGAGCGCGACCGCAAAGCCATCCCGCTGCCACCAGTGGAGGCCACCGATCAGCTCCTTGACCCGAAAACCGAGGCGCGCCAGCTTGTAAGCTCCCTGAGTCGAGCCGTTGCAGCCGATGCCGTCGCAGTAGCAGACGTAGATGGCATCGCGATCGAGCCCGGCCACCTGCTCGGGCACCATCTCCCGGTGCGGCAGGGAGATGGCCCCGGGAATGTGGCCGGCGGCGTAGTGCGCTGGCGAGCGGGTGTCGATGACGACGATGCCGGCCGTTGCCGCCATCAGGTCTGCGGCCAGATCGGCGGCATCGGTGCGGCAGGCAAGCTGCGCTTCGAAGAAGAGGGCGGCCTGCTCGGGCGAGAGCAGGCCGGTGGAACGAACGTGACTCATGATTAACTCCTTGTCTGATGGCAGAGCTCCACTCTAGCGGCATAATGGTTCACACGGATGTACCAATTCTGCTGGATGGAGTAGACCAATGAGCGCCCTGCCGACCCTGTTTGCCGAGAACGATGCCAGCCTGCCGGTGCAGGAGCGGCTGGTGCGCACGGTGCGCGATGCCATCCTCGCCGGTCACCTGCCGCAGGGCAGCCGCCTGCCGCCGAGCCGGGTGCTGGCGCGGGATCTCTCCCTGTCGCGCGGCACGGTCGAACAGGCTTATGGCCGGCTGGAGGCGGAGGGCTACCTGATCCGCCGGGTCGGCGTGGGCAGCTTCGTAGCGCTGGCGGTGGTGCCCGCACCGCGCAGCAGCCAATGCGGTGGCGCCCCCCTGTCCAGGCGCGGGGCGGCGATCCTCGCCAGCGGCGCCTGTCAGGAGGAGACAGGCACCCCGCACAGTTTTGCCAGCGGTCAGGGCGACACGCTCGCCTTTCCCCGCGAGCTGTGGGGGAGGTTGTTGCAGCAGCAGTGGCGCCGGCACGGGCCGCGCCTGATGCAGTATGGTGATCCCGCCGGTCTGCCCGCTCTGCGTCAGGCCATCGCCGCCTATCTGGTGCAGTCGCGCGGACTGGTCTGCCACCCGGAGCAGGTGCTGCTGCTCACCAGCTCCCAGCAGGGGATCCAGCTCGCCGCCCAGCTGCTGCTCGACCCCGGTGATACGGTCTGGCTGGAGGAGCCGGGTTACCTCGGCGCGCGCAATGCGATGCAGGCCGCCGGGGCGCACCTCCATCCGGTGCCGGTGGATGAGGAGGGGCTCAACCCGGCGGGCGATCATCCGGCGCCGCGCCTCATCTACACCACTCCTTCCCATCAATATCCCCTCGGCATGGCGATGAGCCTGCCCCGGCGCATGGCGTTGCTGGCCCGCGCCGAGCGGGAGCAGGCCTGGATCCTGGAGGATGACTACGACGGCGAGTTTCAGTACGACCAGCGGCCGCTCCCCTCGTTGCAGGGGCTGGATCGCAGCGGCCGGGTCATCTATGTGGGTACCTTCAGCAAGGTGCTGTTCGGTTCGCTGCGCCTTGCCTATCTGGTGCTGCCACCGGCGCTGCTGGAGCCTTTCGCCCGCGCGCGCGCCGCGTTCGACGGCCACAGCAACCAGCTGTTGCAGGCGGTGACCGCCGAGTTTCTGCAGGGGGGCTACTTTGCCAGCCATCTGCGCCAGATGCGGCTGCTCTACCGCAGTCGGCGGGATCTGCTGCTGGCTCAGCTGGCCGAACAGTGCCCGCAGTTGACCCCCATCCACACCGGTGCCGGATTGCAGTGCAGCGCGCTGTTGCCTCCCGGTGGCGAGGCGCGCTGGACAAACCTGGCCAACCGGCAGGGGTTGGGATTGCGACCCTTGCGCCCCTTCTATCTGGGAGAGGCGGATCGGGAGGGGTGGCTGCTCGGTTATGCCGGCCTCGATAACGGCACCCTGCGCCAGCTCTGCCGCGACCTTGGCCGCGTACTGCGGGAGGGATGATGCATTCCTTTCAGGCATGAAATTGATAATTTAAATTCATTTCTGGAAGGTTTTGCCTCTCTCTATACTGTGAACCAGTTCACAGAAAGACCCTTAATCATGAAATCCCTTGCCCTGCGCTGGTTACAGACTCCCTTCCAGATTGTGTTGCTGGCAGCCATCTGGCTGCTGGCCGATACCGCGGTTCGAACCCTCCATCTGCCGCTGCCCGCCAACCTCACCGGCATGCTGTTGCTGCTGGCCTGCATCCTGCTTGGGGTAGTCAAGGCCGAGTGGTTCAGTGCCGGTGCGCGCTGGCTGCTGGCGGAGATGCTGCTCTTCTTCGTCCCCGCCGTGGTGGCGGTGGTCAACTATCAGGAGCTGCTGCTGCAAGAGGGGTGGCGCATCATGGTGGTGCTGCTGGTGAGCACCACCCTGGTACTCGGCACCACGGCACTGGTGGTGGATCGGGTTTACCGCCTCGAACTGAAACTGGCCCGCCGGAGTCGCCGTCATGTCTGATACCCTGCTCGGGCTGATCTGTTTCGCCCTCACCCTGCTCTTCTACTACGCCAGCAAATGGCTCTACGGCAAAAAGCGGATCCTGCCGCTGATGCCGCTGCTGCTGGCGCCGACCCTGCTGGTGGCCGTGGTGCTGCTGTTCCACATCCCCTATCAGGACTACATGGCGGAATCCCACTGGCTGCTCTGGCTGCTGGGCCCGGCGACCGTCGCCTTCGCGGTGCCGGTCTACGAGAACCGCCAGCTCATTCGTCGCCACTGGCTGTCGCTGTCGGTGGGGGTGGTCGCATCGGTCATCATGGCGGTAGGGAGTACCGTGCTGCTGGCCCGCTGGCTCGATCTCTCCGACATGCTGCAGCGCAGTCTGGCGATGCGCTCCATCACCACGCCTTTTGCGGTGGAGGCGACCCGCGCCATCGGCGGTCAGAGCGATCTCACGGCTCTGTTTGTGGTGCTGACCGGCGTCATCGGCATGGCGGTGGGGGAGAGCGTGCTCACCGTGCTGGCCATTCGCAGTCGTCTCGGCAAGGGGGCGGGGTTTGGCGCCTCGGCCCACGGCGCCGGCACCGCAAAGGCCTATCAGATGGGTAACGAAGAGGGGGTGGTCTCCAGCATGGTGATGATGATTGCCGGCATGGTGACCGTGCTGCTGGCGCCCCTGCTGGGCCGGATGTTCTGGTAGGCTGAGCTTCCTTTTACAAGGCTGCTCGTCCCGGCGCTACACTCTAGTGAGCGTGTATTTCCGGGATGAGCAGTATGACCTTTCATCGCCTCGCTTCCTTCTTGCTGCTGTGCAGCCTCTCACTTCTTGCCGCCCCCCTGCGGGCGAGCGACGTCTTTACCCATATCAGCCCGGAGAGCGACCGGGATCAGCGCACCATCTATTTTCGCGAGCTGCTGCAGCTGGCGCTGGAGAAGACCCGCGACAGCTTCGGCGACTACGAGCTGCGGGCTGCACCACCGATGAACCGGATCCGGCTGCGGCAGGTGCTGCAGACCAACTTCTATCCCAACTTCTTTGCCGTCGATACGCCGCAGCCCGATAGCGGCGAGGCCCTCGACTATGTCCGCTTCCCGGTGGAACTCGGCATCCTCGGCTACCGCATCTGCTTCGTCAGCCCGCAGCAGGCAAAGGCGATTGCCGGGGTGACCCGCTTCGAGCAGCTCAAGCAGTACCAGAACGTGCAGGGGCGCGGCTGGCAGGATGCCGCCATTCTGCGAGCGGCCGGTCTGCAGGTGCAGGAGGTGGACAGCTACGAGCGGCTGTTCAAGCTAGTGGCCCGCGGGCGGGCCGACCTCTTTTGCCGTGGCGCCAACGAGCTCTTCACCGAGCTGGAGCAGCACCGGGATCTGCCCGGCCTCACCGTGGAGCAGCATATCGCCCTGCACTACCCCTTCCTCCATCTCTTTTACACCTTCAAGGGGAATCAGGCGGGGATCCGGCGCCTTCAGGCCGGGCTCAAGCTGGCGTGGCAGGATGGCTCGCTACAGCGGCTCTGGCTGCACCACTTCAAACCCTCCCTCGATCAGGCCAGGCTCCACCAGCGTCAGCTGTTCGAGCTGCCCAACCCCTTGCTCAAGGGGAGCGACTTTGATTACGACGCCTACCACTACGATCCGGTGACCGGGCGTTTTGGCCCCGGCTTGCCCTGATTGAGGTGAGAACACGGCCAGCCCTGCGGCTGGCCTTTTTGCGGTGCAAATCATTCCAAAGTGGCATGATGTTTATTATTTAAATTCATTTTTAGAATGATTTTCTGCTGCATATACTGGCTTTGCTTCACGGTATCGGCGCAGCGACACTGTCCGAACCGTCTAGCTCAGGCGTCTTGGTGTCCGACATGAAGGCGTCCATCACCGATCGGGGCATGCCCCGGATTTGTTACCGCTGACGGAGCCTTCACATGTTCTCTTCTGCTACCAACGCGCTCATTGTCGAAGGGGGCGCCATGCGCGGCATCTTCGCCAGTGGCGTGCTCGATGCCTTCGTGGAAAGCCACCACTACCCGTTCGATTTCGTCATGGGCGTCTCGGCCGGGGCGACCAATCTGGTCTCTTACCTGAGCGAGCAGCCACGCCGCAGCCATCACATCATCACCGAGCTGGCCTGCAGCAGCGACTTTCTCGACCCGCTGCGCTTCGTCAAGGGGGGCGATCTGGTGGATATCAGCTGGCTCTGGCGGACCAGTCGTTACCGTTTTCCCCTCGATCTCGACACCTTCTCCGCCTGCCGCATTCCCTTCTATGCGGTGACCACCGATGTGGCGACCGGTGAAGCCGTCTACCTGCCGGTGCGCCCCGACAACATGGACGAGGTGCTGACCGCCACCTGCGCCCTGCCGGTGGTGCAGCACGAGACTCCCTCTGTCGATGGCCGTCCCATGGCGGATGGCGGCATCAGCGACTCCATCCCGGTGATCGAGGCCTATCGACGCGGGGCACGGCGGATGACGGTGGTGCTCTCCGAGCCGCGCGGTTATCGCAAGAAGCCGGCCCGCTTCTGCTGGATGGTGAAGGCGCTGCTCAAGACCCAGCCTGCACTGGCACAGGCGATGCTGGCACGGGATGTGGCCTACAACCGCGCCCTCGACTTTATCGAAACGCCGCCCGCCGATTGCGAGATCGAGGTGATCGCGCCACCGGCCGGTTTTCCGGTCTCCCGATTTACCCGCGATCAGCTCAAGCTGGAGTCCGGCTATCTGCAGGGTTACTGGCAAGGGCGCCAGAGTCTGCTGCGGGCGGCTGGCGAGGTGATGGCAGTCGCCTGAGGGCCAAACATTGATTGGATGAGTCTGGCTATATCAAAGGTCGGTTCATTCCTCTATTTGCGTTGTAGCTGTTGATCCGCCATCGGCATGACTTGCTAGCCGGCAGCAACCAGGTGACATATAGATTCATCCCATTATTTGATGGTTGATGACGGGGCATCCTTTTCCCTTATTTTCACCTATGTTGTTTTTGGTCGCTATTTATATGCCGAGGAGGATTGTCTGAAAATTGAAAAGGAATATTGTTATGGCAACCCAAGAGTTGGAATTGTGCGTAGCTGAAAGCCACTATTACAATATTGTCGCAGAGCTGCTTGAATATGCCGGTGTGACGATTAATGGCCCCCAGCCATATGATATCAAAATAAATAATCACCTCTTTTTCTCCCGGGTTATCAAAGAGGGGTCGTTGGGACTGGGTGAGAGCTACATGGATGGCTGGTGGGATTGCCCGCGGCTTGACATGCTGTTCCATCGCCTGCTGGTGGCCGGAGTTGAAGAGCGTGTTCCGCGTCACCTCTCCGACATTGCCTATGTACTCACCAGCCGACTGGTGAACAGGCAGAGTCGCAGACGTGCCTGGCAGGTCGGACGGGAGCATTATGATCTTGGCAACGATCTGTTTGAGCTGATGCTGGACCCCTATATGCAGTACTCCTGTGGTTACTGGGCCAGTGCCGATAATCTGGAGCAGGCGCAGAGCGATAAACTGCACCTGATTTGCGAGAAGCTGCGGCTGCAAAAGGGGATGCGGCTGCTGGATATCGGATGTGGCTGGGGTGGACTGGCCCGTTTTGCTGCCGAGCATTATGGGGTGTCGGTGGTCGGTGTGACCATCTCGGCGGAGCAGCAGGCGCTGGCACAGGAGAACTGTTCCGGATTGCCGGTCGAGATCCGCCTGCAGGATTATCGCGACCTCAACGAGCAATTTGACCGGATTGTATCGGTCGGGATGTTTGAACACGTCGGGCCGAAAAACTATGCGACCTATTTTGAGGTGGTCGCCAATAATCTGGTAGAAGATGGACTTTTTCTATTGCATTCCATTGGCTCAAATAAAACTGATTTGAATGTGGACAAGTGGATTGATAAATATATTTTTCCGAATGGTTGCCTCCCCTCGATATTGCAAATAGCCCAGAATAGTGAAAAACAATTTGTCATGGAAGATTGGCACAATTTCGGTGCTGATTATGATCGCACCCTGATGGCTTGGCTGACTCGTTTCAATGCGGCCTGGCCGAAATTGAAGGTGCATTACAACGAGCGATTCTATCGAATGTTCACCTATTACCTGAACGCTTGTGCCGGGGCATTCCGGGCGCGGGATATTCAGCTCTGGCAGGTGCTGTTCAGCCCCAAAGGGGTAACCGGCGGGATCCGTGTGCCCCGTTAGGGCGCGGGGCGCTGGTGCGAATGAAAAGGGGAACCTCGCGGTTCCCCTTTTATCTTTCTGATCGGCAGGCGCTGGTTACAGCATCTGCTTGAGGCGATAGAGCAGATCCAGCGCCTGCCGCGGGGTGAGTTCGTCCGGGCGCACCGCTTCCAGCTCATCGACTACCGGATGGCTCTGGGGCGCCATGGCCACCGGGGCAGGGCGGGTTTCACCGGCGGCCACCGGGGTGGCGCTCTCCAGCTCGTACAGTTTGTGACGGGCCTGCTGGATCACCGATTTCGGCACTCCGGCCAGTGCGGCAACTTGCAGGCCGTAGGAGCGGCTGGCCGCCCCCTCCTGCACCGCGTGCATAAAGGCGATGGTGTCGCCGTGCTCCACCGCATCCAGGTGGACGTTGGCCAGCCCGCTCATCAGCTCCGGCAAGCGGGTCAGCTCGAAGTAGTGGGTGGCAAACAGGGTGTAGGCGCCGATCTTGCTCGCCAGCTGCTCGGCGCAGGCCCACGCCAGCGAGAGGCCGTCGTAGGTGCTGGTGCCGCGGCCAATCTCGTCCATCAGCACCAGACTGCGGGCGGTGGCGTTGTTGAGGATATTGGCGGTCTCGGTCATCTCCACCATGAAGGTGGAGCGTCCCGATGCCAGATCATCCGATGCCCCGATGCGGGTGAAGATGCGGTCGATGGGGCCGATGCGGGCGCTGTCGGCCGGCACGAAGGCGCCGATATGGGCCAGCAACACGATCAGCGCGGTCTGGCGCATGTAGGTCGATTTACCGCCCATGTTGGGGCCGGTGATGATCAGCATCCGCCGCTCCCGCTCCAGCCGGATGGGGTTGGCGATAAAGGGGTCGGTCATCACCTGCTCCACCACCGGATGGCGGCCCGCCTCGATGATGATCTGATCTTCGTCGATGAGGGTGGGGCAGCGGTAGTCGAGGGTCTCGGCCCGCTCGGCCAGGTTGGCCAGCACGTCCAGCTCCGCCAGCGCGGCAGCAGACTCCTGCAGATCGCCAAGGTGCGGCAGCAGAGCATCGAGCAGCTCCTCGTAGAGGCGTTTCTCCAGCGCCAGCGCCTGCGCCTGGGCGGTGAGCACCCGATCCTCGTACTTTTTCAGCTCGTCGATGATGTAGCGTTCGTTGTTCTTGAGGGTCTGGCGGCGGATGTAGTGGGCCGGCACCAGATGGCTGTTGGCGCGGCTTACCTCGATATAGAAGCCGTGCACCTTGTTGTAACCCACCTTGAGGGTGTTGATGCCGGTCAGCAGCTTCTCCCGCTCCTCGATGCGGGCGAGGCTGGCGGTGGCGCCGTTGGCCAGATCCCGCAGCTCGTCCAGCTCGGCGTTGAACCCTTCACGGATCACGCCACCATCGCGGATCAGCACCGGCGGCACCTCCATCACGGCGCGCTCCAGCAGGTCCAGCAGCTCGGGGAAGGTGCTGGCCCGCTCGCGCAACTGCTGCACCGCTTCGTGCTCGCTCTCCGCCAGCAGGCGCTGCAGTTCGGGCAGCTGGGCAAAAGCCTGCCGCAGCCGGGTGAGATCGCGCGGACGGGCCGAGCGCAGTGCCAGACGCGCCAGCACCCGCTCCACATCGCCGACCTGACGCAGCAATCCGCCCAACTCGTCATAGAGGTTCTGCTCGATCAGCTCCTTGATGGTGCTCTGGCGACCTTTCAGGATCACCCGATCGCGGATCGGCTGGTGGATCCAGCGCTTGAGCAGCCGGCTGCCCATCGGCGTGGCGGTGCAGTCCAGCACGGCGGAGAGGGTGTTGTCTTGACCGCCGGCCAGATTCTGGGTCAGCTCCAGATTGCGGCGGGTGGCGGCATCCATGATGACCGCGTGATCGGGCTGTTCGAGGCGCACGCTGCGAATGTGGGGCAGGGCGGTGCGCTGGGTGTCCTTGACGTACTGCATCAGGCAGCCGGCGGCGCACAGGGCGGTCTCGCTCTGTTCGACGCCAAAGCCCACCAGATCCTGGGTACCGAATTGTTGGCAGAGCAGCTTGCGGGCGGTGCCGAGCTCGAACTCCCACTCCGGGCGTCGGCGCAGGCCGCGGCGCCCCTCGACGTGGTGCAGGAAGGCGAAGGATTCGGGGTAGAGCAGCTCCGCCGGATTGGTGCGCTGCAGCTCCGCCAGCAGGGTCTCTTCTTTCTCGAACTGGTTGATGAAGAAGCGGCCGGAGCCGATGTCCATGGTGCCATAGCCGAAGCGGCGGCCATCGTGATAGACGGCGGCGATCAGGTTGTCCTGCCGCTCGCTGAGCAGCGCCTCGTCGGAGACGGTGCCCGGGGTGATGATGCGAATGACCTTGCGCTCCACCGGCCCCTTGCTGGTGGCGGGATCCCCCACCTGTTCGCAGATGGCGGCAGATTCGCCGAGCTGCACCAGCTTGGCCAGATAACCCTCGATGGCGTGATAGGGCACGCCTGCCATCGGGATGGGGCTGCCGGCCGACTGGCCGCGCTTGGTCAGGGAGATATCGAGCAGCTGGGAGGCCTTGCGGGCATCGTCATAGAACAACTCGTAGAAGTCGCCCATCCGGTAGAACAGCAGGATCTCCGGGTTCTCGGCCTTGAGAGTCAGATACTGCTGCATCATAGGTGTGTGCTGGTGTAAATTTTCTATTGTTATCAATGTCTGTTCGCCATTAAGTTGCTGTTATTGCACTTATCTTTTTCATTGTTAAGGCTCAGCATGGTTCAGTTTGTCTCATCAAAGCTCACTAAATCTTGCTTTAAAGCGTAGGTTAAAGCGTAGGTTTATGTGATGATGAACGTGGTTGAAATGAAAACCTACGCTTTTGCTCTCATAAAAAACGATATGAAAGGATGTAAGTGATGGCCGCGCCCCAGAATAGCAAACCGCTTTCTTACAAGGCAATTGAGTCGATGAAGCCAGGAGACAAAGATAAAGTCGACGTCGGTGATTACCGAGGATTGCGAGTCGCGTGTGGAAAAACGGGAAAGAAAAGCTTTTACTATCGCTACAACGACCCTTTGAATCCGCGTAAGCAAAAGCAAGTCACCTTAGGTGTCTTTCCTGCCATGTCCTTGGAGGAGGCCAGGACCAAGTTCAAGGAATTGAAGCTCATGAGGCATCAAGGTGTCTGTCCGGCTACAGAGCTGAGCGCAGTTAAAGTCAAGCGCGACCAAGAATCTGAAGTCGTTGCACCGTTTACCATCACTGACATGATCGAGCTTTACCTGACTGAGCACATCGAAGATCGGCATGCCAAGGAAGGAGGAATTTTACTTGGAGCCCGTAAACCCAAAGGGCAAGCAGAAACACGAAGGACTCTCTATAACGATCCTGTGCGTGCATTCGGAGAGAGGTTAGCCACAGAGGTGCCAGCTAACGATATCGTGGCTTTGGTCATGGAGATTGTTGCGCGGGGAGCGAATGTGCAAGCTGGTAGTGTTCTGCGTGAGCTGTCAGCTGCTTTCGATTATGCAATTGGAACGGGCAAACTGGATGAGCACTTTGTAAACCCAGTTACGAACGCAAAGAAAAGATTAAAATTAGCGAAAGTGCGTTTAACATGTCAAAAAGGAACTCGAATTCTTAGTGATGAAGAGCTAAAAAAATTTCTTCTCTGGTTACCAAGTTCTGGTTTTACTATTCCACAGAAAAACGTGCTCAGAATGACGTTATGGACAGGATGTCGTACCGGAGAAATCTGTGGTGCTTATTGGCGAGATATTGATCTAAGTAATGGCACATTCCATTTAAAAGAAACGAAAACTGATACCGAGCGATATGTTCAGCTTCCAAGACAAGCTATCGACTTTCTTCATTCACTGAAATTAATTACAGGTGATTGTTTATTTCCATCGCTTTTGACTAAAAAGCCGATACCTCAAAAATTGTTAACTGAAACTGCGTGGCGACTGCGCAAAGACAATGTAATGATTGATATACCTTCGTGGACACCACATGACCTTCGGCGTACCGTTAGAACAGGGCTTGCAAAGCTGAAATGTCCAAGTGATATTGCAGAAGCAATATTAGGTCATGCCCCAAAGGGCATAGAAGGAACATACAACCTCCACAGATACAATGATGAGTGCAAAGAGTGGTTGCAAAAGTGGGCGGATCATTTAGACAGATTAACTGCGATATAGATGATTTTCCTCGATTAAATATAGTTTTCCGTGGGGGCGTAAGTGCCCCCATGTAACATGCAATTTTTATAGCTAGCTGAAACATTGATGCAACTACCCATCAGGATTGATGCTGCAGTACGCATCGTTAATTAGTTTTTCTATGACTGCATTTCTTTTTATTCCCTTTGCCTTTGTAATTTCTTTTAATTTTCTTTCAATGTCTACACTCATGATGAAATTATATTGTTTGCTGTCTGGATTGTTCTTTCTGTATTTTTTTTGGGTTAGGGATTTTTTAAGTCTATCAAATTTAACTATACAGTCACTTTCTTTAAATATGAAGAGTAAATCAAAGTAAGTTGTAATGGCTTCAGAAATATCATCATTGCTATTGCCGTCAATTATTTTTAAAAAAATGTCATCTTGATCTATCTGGTCTTTTATCCATAACAAATCTTCATTATCTAATCCTTTAAAGTTCAACCAGCTTTTAGGTTTTTGTTTTTTAATTATTTTACTCCAAAGCAATTCAATAAACTGAAGGTGTTTGGACTTTATAGCGATGCCATCGTCTAAGCGATCAAAATACTCAATCACCCTTTCTTTTTTTTGACGAGAGGTTTTGGCTCTTGGGTGGCTATTGGTAAAACGCATGTGACTTAATGATATTACATCTTCAAAAGAATTGCTTCTAAAATAAGCTGGCCCTGGTTGACTAAGATTTGGGAGGTTTTTTTTGTAAAGGTCACTATCTTTATCAAAAAAATAACTCCAATTATTGGTTATAGCGAATGCAAAATTACACACTCTTGGGTTCGTTACCTGTATCCAGCAAAAGTGCTCCATTTCTAGACAGTTTCTACTGAACTGTTTGAATAGAAATTCTGCGATTGCGTCAGTGTTCTCTAACTGGATGGCGTTATCTATTTTCCGAATGTAGTTTGCGATAACATAATCTTGTTTGGTTTTGAAATAGTCATTAAAAATTAATAAAATTGAGTCAGAATCAGTGTTGATGGTGTCAAAATGTAGTTGATACAGAATATATTCTGCAAATCTTCTCATTTCCTCCGTAGCTTTCAGTCTATTGAAGCGATCGCCCCATGGGTATTTAGAGTCATTTTTTATTGGTAGCCCATGGCTTGGTAATTTCATATAAATCCACTCGCGTTAAATATTGTTTAGGTTTGATACTAGTGTTTTTCTAGTGTCAGTCAAGTGTCATTATAGGGTTTTTCTAGTATGTAAATAGTGTTTTTTATGGGCTCCCAGCCCAGTTTTTTGTCGATTTTCATTGATATGTATGCATTTTTTATGAGTTAGAGAGTGTTGTGTGTAGCCTCTCGTCCCCCAGTGAAAAAATCAGGCGACAACTCCCCTGCCACTGGGGGCTCGTGATTGGTGTGAGTCTGTTCATCATTGTTTTTTACAGAGAGCTTGTATGTGAAGACCTGTAGTAGCATCGATGAGTCGTTGGTGATTTGGTATTGGCTGTGGATTATTGAGTATAAATGGTGGGGCAATGAAGCTGCTGTGATGATGGAGTCTGGGATATGTAAAAATGAACACAGAGCACCTTAGGTATGAAAAAACTTAAGGAGAGTAAAATGGGTCTCATTAAAATAAATGAATTGATCGCGATGACTAAGCTATCTCGCCCAACAATCTATCGGCTAATCAAGGCAGGGAAGTTCCCTTCACAACTCCAAACATCGCCAAAGACGGTAGCATGGGAAAAATCAGAAGTAGAAGACTGGATTCGCAAATTGGTAATGGAGCGAAAAAATCATAACTAATAATATCTTGGCTCCCTTTTTTGGGAGCTGTTTTTTAAGTTTAATGGTTTCATTATGGTCTATTTGGAGCCAGTAAATGAAGGCTGTCAATCTGCTGTGCAGATTAAGTTTATGGCATAGAATAATTGCTTGATCGTTGAGGCTAAGTTCAGAGTAAGTTTTTTATTCTAATGCTCGGTATTATCGAGACCTTATCGAAAATACCTACGATTCTTTTCGGTGATTTAGTCGGCTACTTAGTTCGGTAATAGTATTACATATACACACAAAGTGTATAACAAGGCAGAGGGGGCAGGAGATATATCGAGGGTGAGAGTGATACACCATCAGAGTGTATCACAGGGTATGTGAACGAGAACATGTGATATATACACTTCGTGTATACCAATCAGATGCACATCAGGCTTGTACATCAGATACAAGCCATTAGCTGTATAGATCTGCATAGCAAAGTATATGTAATGCACAGAGTGCTAAATGCAGATTGGTATATCAACCTAGTGGTTTGATAAGAGAGAACAGTATCAGTTGTCCGTAAAGTTTTACGTAGCAATCCTCATTAATGATGATAAGTGAAGTCACCTGAGTATCTAACCAACGGGTATAGGTATTCCATGCGAGCTATAGGAACTTATATGAAATCAAAAGTCGGGTATCATTTAATAGCCGACGAGCTAGAAAACTTACGAGGTGTGGCTGAGGCCAAGTATGGTTCAATATCCTTTGAGCAGTTGAAAACATCCGTGGAGGTAATCGCTAACTTCTTGAATAAACACCCACGAGTGTTTGCAGTGCGCGTTGACCTACGCTTCCCCCTGATATCCATCATGGATGATCCGGATATGCCGACAAGCTTCCCACCGGAGGTAGAGGAGGAAAAGGTTATTAAGCGCTTTATAGCTTCACTAAAAAGCCAAATACAGGCGGCACGTCACCGTAAGGGTAAGACGGGTAAACCATTCTTCTTTGGATTTATCTGGGTGAAGGAGCAAGTAACAAGCCAGTACCCTCATTATCACGTGGTGCTACTATTTAACAGAGATGATTACGGTCATCTTGGGGATTACTCTAATTTCGATGGAGATAACATGGCTACGCGTATCCGTAAAGCTTGGTGTAGTGCATTGAGGCTCGCATACCCTGATTATGCGTCTTTGGTGCATTTCCCTGACGATGCAGAGTATCGATTTGATCGCCGAGATGCTGACCTGCATAATGAGAAATTTTATAAATTCTTGGAGAGGACCGCGTATTTATTTAAGTTACGCACGAAAGTACGAGGTGAACGTAATTACGGGCGTAGTCAACTGATAAGGTAATGTTACACTTAATTCACTGGCCCTAGCGGGGACGCTCGGCCATTCAAATTCAATTCGGGAGTTTCTGCTCCCGGATCTGTTAAGCTAATCCCTCATTTGTTATCGCATCAGTTGGAGTAACCCATGGCAGCCTATTCCCCTCCCTTCACCCTGACCCACGCCATGTTGAGTCGGGTGGCGGAGATCGCCGAGTTGGTGGGGCAGTGGCGGTTTGCTCAGAGCTCCCAGGTGCCGATGCTGCGTCGAGAGAACCGGATCCGCACTATCCAAGCCTCCTTGGCGATTGAGCACAACACACTGAGTGTTGAACAGGTGACGGCAGTGATTGAGGGAAAGACGGTGCTTGGGCTTCCACGGGAAATCCAAGAAGTCGGTAATGCGTTTGCGGCCTATGAAGCAATGCCTGATTGGGATCCGGCTTCCGCTGATGATCTACTCGGTGCTCACATACTCCTGATGCGTGGACTCTGTGATGATGCGGGTCACTGGCGTAGCGGTGGTGTAGGTATCTATCGAGGCGAGCAGTTGGTGCATATGGCTCCCCCTGCGAACCAGGTCCCTCGTCTGATGGGGCCTTGTTGATCAAATCCAAAGTCGGATACTCGCTCCCCAACCCGCCGGGCGGGCTTAGTTGACGGCCTGCCGAATGGGCATACCAAGCCCTATGACCTTGTTCATGACTTTTACCCCAGCCAGGATCTCACCCACCTGGGCGTTGTAGCTCCGCAGACTCAGTTTCGGACCGATGAGCTGCTTGAAGCGATACATGGCGGTCTCAGCTATCGAGCGCTGATGATAGCCAGAGTCCTTTTTCCATTGCTCCAGCTCTCCTGCCTTGAGCGCGGCAACCGCCTCGTTGCGTGGATAGCCTTTCTTCCAGAATGCCGCATTCTTTCTCGGCGGTATGGTGGCCTTGATGCCCTTCTTTTGCAGTAGGGTATAGCAGGCTCTGGTGTCATAGGCACCATCGGCGCTGACTTGTTCTATCTTGCGGCGCAAGGGGTTGAGCAGCGTGGGCAACACCTCGTTATCGCCCACCGTTTCCAGGCTGACTTCGGCTGCAACGATGGCATGGGTCGCCGCATCTACGGCCAGGTGAAGCTTGCGCCAGACGCGGCGTTTCTCCTTGCCGTGCTTGCGAATTTTCCATTCGCCTTCGCCATAGACCTTGAGTCCGGTGGCATCGATGACCAGGTGAGCCACTGGGCCATGGCTCGATAGGCGGTACTTGATTTCGACCGTCTTGGCGCGCTTGCTGATACAGCTAATGGGATGGTCGCCCCTCCTAAACTGGCAGCACCTGTGCCAACGTGTGGGACGATACATTCATCAATGTGAGCGGAGCGATCAACATGAACGTTAAAACTATCGGGATCGATTTGGCGAAAGCGATTTTCCAGATACACGGTGTGAACGAACACGGTAAGTGCCTGTTTAACAAGCAGCTCAAGCGGGCACAAATGATCAGCTTTTTTGCCAATCTGCCACCCTGTCTGGTTGGCATGGAAGCCTGTAGCAGCGCCCACTATTGGGCCAGAAAACTGCAAGGGCTAGGACATACCGTTAAACTGATGGCCCCGCAGTTTGTTAAACCCTACGTGAAGACCAACAAGAACGATGCGGCGGATGCTGAGGCGATCTGCGAAGCGGTGAGCCGGCCGAACATGCGGTTTGTGCCAATGAAGAGTAGTGAGCAGTTAGCCGTCCTAGCGCTGCACCGCGCCCGACAAGGCTTTGTTAAGGCGAGGACCGCACAGGCCAACCAGCTACGTGGTCTGCTGGCAGAACACGGGATCATCATCCCTAAAGGCATTGCCCACATTGGCAAGCATCTGCCCGAGATCCTAGAGGAGTACGAGAACGGGTTGCCAGGGACGTTTCGGCAATTGCTCGAGCGCCTGGGGGAGCATCTCAAGGCGCTCGACCGGCAGGTTCAGGAACTAGAGGTCCAACTCCAGAGCTGGCATCGTGAGAACGTCGCCAGCAAGAAGCTGGCGCAGATCCCGGGGATCGGCCCGCTCACCGCGAGTGCCTTGATCGCCTCCGTCGGAGACGCAAAAAGTTTCCTGATTACCCATGACCCTCAGCCAGCTTCAAGAGTCGATATGGCATCGGAGGGCTTGCCACGACTGCATGCCCCAATTCTACCAACATGCTATTGAGGTCAAAACGATGATTAAACCGGAAGCAGTATTCAGCAAGATGCCTTGGTAAATGCTTCGCTCCGAGCGTATGGCAACCGCGATTCTCACTATTCAAGCCAAATTAAATCTTTTTATGCGATACATACACGATTTCTACCTTCGTTTTTTGCATGATATAAAGCACTATCCGCTTCTAGTAGTAATGTTTCTTCAGTCTTTATATGTGAGGTATTATCTGAACAGGCAATACCAAAGCTCATGGTGACAGAAAAATTGCCTTCATTCCTTTCAAACTTTAGATCAGAAATTGCTTGACGGATACGCTCTATAATTAACAGAGCATCTGTGGCATTGGTTTCACCCAGTATAATTAAAAACTCCTCACCACCATAACGCCCAACACAATCATGACTCCTTAAGTGGTTAGTTAAACTTTTACTGACCTCCTTCAGCGCTGTATCACCAGCAACATGACCATATGTGTCGTTGACATGTTTGAAATGATCTATATCAGCAAGTATTACAGTAGTAGGCTGTTTTTTTCTTGTGTCTTTTTCGATGGTGTTTTTTAGGAATTCCATTATAGCGCCCCGATGAAAAACACCAGTAAGTGCATCCCGAGAAGACTGCTCTTTGAGTTGCGCCAATGCATTTACCAACTGATTGTTTATGTCATAGATGCGTTGATAAAGACGGCTTTTTTCGACTAAAAATGATATTTGCCTTGCAAGGTTAATAAATATTTTTTGGTGGGCATCAATGTATGTGTTTTTTTCTTTGCTAGAGAAGAAAATGAAACCGATAGGCTTACCATCTGCAATGAGCGGGCAGGTTAAACTTGATTGAATGCCTTCAGCAACTATTAATTTAGTTGATAATGAGTTAGGGTTTTCAGCTAAATATAGTTGCAGGTCGTTAAGAATGCGGGGTTGTTGCGAGGTTAGTATCCCCTCTAAACTACTACCACTTAAAAAAGCAGTATATCCATTTTTGATCATTACTTTTTCTGGGTAATTGCTTTTTGTCCAATGAGCGAAAACCCGCTCATAATCATCAGATATTAATGCGCAGCCGATCCTATCGTAAGGTATTATTTCATGAAATGTGTCATATATGCGATTTAAAACCTCATCAAGAACAATGCCTTTACTGATTTCAGTGGATATTTCTTGAATTTTATTAAACCCATCAAGTCGGGCATCAAGCCAGGCAGCCAACTGAACAAGATCAGATTCAAAATCGAGAATGGATTCTATGTTGGTATCCTTCGGGAAAGATAAGGAACATTTGCCTTGTTTAATTTTTTTTATGGCTTCTCTGTATGAAGCTAACCGTTGAACTGATAGTGTTACATCGTTCATATCTTGTCCTTATCGGTACTGCGTTGACTTTTTGTAGCATAACGTCTGTTTAATCGATGATGCGAATAATACCTTGAGATCGTGATCTCCATCTAGATCTCTATCGCAGCGTGACATAATGGGTCATCAAATCATCTTCGCCGACAGTAAATTCAGCAGCAAGCGCCATCAGACCCGTAAAGCGATTTTTGCCCCTTCATGATCCCAGAAAAAGATCGTGAATTTAATCAATTAGCTACCTGATTACCCATGACCCTCAGCCAGCTTCAAGAGCCGATATGGCATCGGAGGGCTTGCCACGACTGCATGCCCCAATTCTACCAACATGCTATTGAGGTCAAAACGATGATTAAACCGGAAGCAGTATTCCGCAAGATGCCTTGGTAAATGCTTCGCTCCGAGCGTATGGCAACTGCCCCGCAGCGAGTTTTTCACATTTCCTATCATCGTGTTTACCCAGTTGAATGCCGGATGATCCAGCCAGTCCAGGTTGCCCCCGGTGACAACTCCCAGGTGCTCACAATTGGCCTCCTTGACCGCTTTGAAACAGGCCAATCCATCGGATATCACCGCGCTACCACTGGCAATATGCCGTTTTGCCCAATCAGCAACGGACTTGGTTTTGAAACCATCGACCACCGTCATCCGCATCTTGATTGGATGTCCTTCCTTGTTCAGGGCCACTGCTGCCACAAACGGCGTCTTGCCTGCCGCGCCCCGACCCCGTTTGCCACCACGGCGCTCGCCACCCCAGTAGACATCATCGAGCTGAATGATGCCGCTGATGGGCTGCTTGTCATCGGACTCTTTCATGGCTTGCAGCAGCTTGTGCTTGAGCATCCAGGCGGTGTCATATTTGACGCCCAACTGGCGCTTTAGCTCCATCGCTGACAAGCCTGTTTTGGTTTGTGACAACAGGTGCATTGCCAGAAACCACTTGGTCAGTGGGAGCTTGGTGTTTGCGAAAATCGTGTTTCCAGTCAATGACATCTGGTGACGGCAGTGATTGCATTGCCACACACGTGGCCGCCTTCTCAGGCGACAACAGGTCTTGTTGGCACATTCAGGGCAGACAAAGCCGTTAGGAAAACGCCAAGTGAACAGCGCGTTTTCGCACTGAGCCTCAGTGCCATAGTCCTTGAGAAACTCAAACAGGCTGTAGCCTTTCTGGAATTGGATTTTGCTTTTGGCCATGATCTCGCACCTCGATAACTGTACGTAAGATCAGTATAGTTCGTGGTAACTGACTGCTAATCATGGGTAATCAGGAAGGGATAACCGATGGTAAAGTAAGT